>CAZYFC010000136.1:0-3607 GCA_964646715.1 uncultured Lachnospiraceae bacterium | reverse complement strand
TATCGACGTTTCGACCACGAGAGACGGCGCTTCCTCGATTACCTTCCCCTTCAGAGACGCATCCAAGAACGATAGCGTTGACGCTTACGGTCAGAGCGGTGCTATGTATCAGTACCCCTACGCCATCAGCACGACGCAGTTCCTCGTTTCCTACTGTGCAAGCGGTTGGGCATCCGACAAGGCAGCCACCCCCTTCGGTATCTGGCTCATGGATTCCTCATCCAAAGAAAAGATCGAGCTGATCGCAGGTGATTCGAGCTACCCCTCTGCTCAGATCGTTCCCGTTATGACGCGCGATATGTTCGTTCGTCCCAGCATGGTAAACTATTCGAAGAATACCGGTACATACTACGTTGCCGACGTTTATCAGGGCGAGGCTATGGAAGGCGTTGCAAGAGGCACGATCAAGCAGATCCGCGTAGTCGCTCTTGACTACCGTGCATACGCCGTAGGTGCTACCGTGGCATCCGAGTCCGGCTCCTCCGACCCCTACACGCCCATCGCAACCGGTAACGGTTCCTGGGACGTCAAGGTGGTTCTCGGTGTTGCCACCGTCTACGAGGACGGCTCTGCACTCTTTACAGTTCCCAGCGAGACGCCCGTTTATTTCCAGCTTCTTGATGAGAATGGCAATATGATCCAGACGATGCGCTCCTGGTCCACGCTGATGCCCAACGAGATCTATTCCTGCGTTGGTTGTCACGAGGATAATAACACGGCGCCCCCTGCGACGGGCACTGTCACAGAGGCTTTGAAGGCGGGCGTTGAAACGCTATCGCCTGACGCATGGCAGGCTGACGATGAGGATTACGATCCTTACACCAGCATGATCGGTTTCGACTATCTGGAAGAGGTTCAGCCCATTCTCGATGCAAACTGCATCTCCTGCCACAATAATAAGAACGCTTCCTACAACAAGATCAATGCTACCAGCATGAACGAAAGCGGCGTTACCGTGACCGCTACCGGCACCGAAGAGAAGATCTGGGGTACGGGCGAGACCTGGGAATACTACATTTCCGCCTCTAACAACGCGGCTTCCGGCTGGAACAACGTTGGCTTTACGGGCAATTGGTCTACCGGTAAGGCAGGCTTTGGTGACAGAAGTGACGTCGCTTCGGTCGGTACGACCTGGAACGGCAGCAACAACTGGATCTTCATACGCAAGACCTTCACGATAGACGATCTTTCAAAGTATGAGGGCGCTACCATTAAGCTGTACACCTTCTATGACGATACCCCCGTATTCTATCTCAACGGCCAGGCGATCTATACCAACGGTGAGAACTGGACTGACAGCTTCGTAACCCTTCTTATCGACGGTAAGAGCGGTTATCTCAGAGAGGGTGAAAACGTTCTCGCGATCAGTATTAACCAGCATACAGGCGGCCGTTATATCGACTGCGGACTTTCTCTCATGATCCCCGATGAAAGCGATACGAGCGCGGCAAATCCCTTCTCGCTTGAAGGCGACGGCATCGGCTCCTCGAGAATGTCCAAATACTTCCCGCTGTCCTACCTCGTACTGACGAAATCCAAGCCTAACAGCAGTATTCAGTGGGTGGGCACGCCTGACAATGAATACATTCACTGGCTGTCCTCCATGTCTGCTCCCGAGGTACGCGAGCCTGCCTCCTACGGCGCACTCGTGTCCAATATGATGATCATGCTCCGTAACGGGCATCAGGGCGTCACTCTGACCGATACCGAGCTACGCACCATTGCCGCATGGATCGACCTTTGCGTCCCCGCATACGGCACCTACGACGCCAACAACCATTGGAATGCCGACGAGTATGCAGAGGCAGAGGAAGAGCAGAACAAGCGCGATTACTACGTCATGCTCAACGATTACGCGCGCATGTCGCTTGCAGGCACGCTTCCCTCCGGTACGATCAAGATTGAATTCACCGATAAGAACACCGCGAAGACCTACTCGCTTGAAGCGGAAGGCATTGCGAACCTCTACGTTCCCGTTAAGTATGCGAAGGGTGACACTGTCACCGTCACGCTTCCCGAGGGCGTTTACTACATCGGCTTTACGCTGTCTGCAAAGATGGGCGAATCGATCATCTACTGTCCTGAAGGTACGTTTACTTACGAGATTCCGAATACCTCCTACATGGTAACGACGATCAGTAAGCAGTATGCGAACACGACGAACTATATCACGGCGAGAATTCTTACCGACGAGGAGCTTGCCGAAAAGCGTAATCTTGCCGAGAATACCTACGACTATGTGAACAATTCGACCTACCAGTCGGATATCACCGGTCAGTATCCCCACGTCAGCGCTGACAGTGAGTGGGAAAACACGAAGGGCGAGCCTCACTTCTACGCCTTTAATGCGATCGACGGCTTCACGAACAACGTCGGTCACGGCGCGTATCCCGTTCAGTCCTGGGGTCCTGCCAACACCGGATCACACTGGATCGAGATCGACTTTGGCAGAGCCGTTAATGCTGACGAGCTAGGCATCGTCATCCGTTATGATGTGGGCCACGACACCTGGTTCAAGAGCGCGACCGTTCAGGTCACCTACGAGGATGGAACGACAGGCACACAGAACATCACTATCGAGTGGACCGGCGATGAGCAGATCATCGACCTGAACTTCGATAAGCCGATCACTAAGCTGAGATTGACCAGGCTCGTCGCGGCACAAAGTGGCGGCTGGGCTGCGTTCACCGAGATCGCAGTCTACGGCACTGAGGTTACCAAGTAAGATCCCTATAATAAGAAAACCGCTGCTTCGTATGATGCAGCGGTTTTTCATTGATCGGGGTAATGGTTTTTCAGGTTCTATCGTAGCCCGTTTTTCTGAAGCGGAGCATCGATATAAGCACCGACAGGATATTGAAGCACTCACAGAGGATGCCGCCGATCGCCATATAATAAACATTGTTGACAAGCCAAAGCGGGGATACGAGGGCAAGCTGGGTATAGCGGATCGTTTTGCCGTTGCGCGTCCACTGTGAGACTGTGCCTCCCGACTGTGCTAAAAAGACGCAGAGGGCAATCCACCAAGCTTCACCGAAAAGGAAGACCGAGAGAAGCGACGCGCCGACGAAGGCGAGCTGCAGAAGAATATGGACGAACGGCTTGTGGCATCTTTCACCCAGCGAGAAAAGAATGCCGCGGGCGATGGCAACGATATTGAGAAACATGGCAGACCATGCGCCGAGGAGCAGATACTGCAGGGTAAAGGCTGTGGCGCAGGCGGTCTGCATAAAGAAATAGCGTTTGTTGGTCTTGCATTGGTAAGAGAGCAGCGCACACGCCATACCGATGTAGCCGAATAGCTGGGCAGGGGAGAGAATGCTTTTAAGTATTTCGATCATAGTGAAATGTCCTTTATTGAAATCAGCCTCATCATTATAGTACGGTTCTATTGATATTGCAAGAGGAATTAAGAAAAAATGTGAGAGCTTGCCCGTGTTCTTTCTGCGAAAGAACTATCCCCCAAAAAGCATCGCTTTTTGGGGGATGCGATCATTCATTACCCGGCAAGATCCTTCTGAGGTAGTTGCCCGTGTAGGACCGTTTGCAAGCGGCAACCTCCTCAGGCGTGCCTTGTGTGACAACGGTGCCGCCGCCGTCACCGCCC
>CAZYFC010000135.1:0-3615 GCA_964646715.1 uncultured Lachnospiraceae bacterium | reverse complement strand
CTTCGTGATCAGTCAGGTGGGAAGCGAGGGGGCGGTTTTCAGTTACAGCGTGGACTATATTTCGGTAGTGACTATCGGTTCTTTTTCGGTCTTTCTGCAGATCCTGACGGAACGTCTGTTGCAGGCGACCGGTAAGAGCATCTACAGCATGATCACTCAAGCGACGGGTGCCATCGTCAACATCATTCTTGACCCCATTATGATCTTCGGCTACCTGGGTGTGCCCGAAATGGGTGTCAAGGGTGCTGCCATTGCCACTGTCATCGGTCAGACCGTAGCCGCTCTTCTGGGTGTTTACCTTAACTTGAAATTTAATCCTGAGATCCGCATCAAGCTTGTTAATTTTCTTCCTGAATGGTCACTTCTCCGCCAGATCCTTGCCATTGGCATTCCTGCCGTCTGCATGCAAGCCATTGGCTCGGTCATGACCTACTGCATGAATAAGATCCTTTTTGCCTTCAGCGAAGAGGCAATGAACGTCTTCGGCTTGTATTTCAAGCTCCAAAGCTTTGTGTTTATGCCTGTCTTCGGTCTGAACAACGGAATGATCCCCATTATTTCCTACAATTACGGTGCCGGAAAGAGGGAAAGAGTCTTTGCCACCTTCAAGCTGGCGGCAGTCTCTTCTGTGGTGTATATGCTTCTCGGCTTCATTGCCTTCCAGACGATCCCCCGGTTTCTTCTCGGCATCTTCAACGCCTCCGAGACCATGCTTTCGATCGGTGTCCCCGCTCTCAGGACTATCAGCATTTGCTTTATCTTCGCGGGCTTTGCCGTCATCGCATCGGCAGTCTGTCAAGCGCTATCTAAGAGTGTTTACAGCCTGATCATCAGCGTAGGCAGACAACTCGTGGTTCTTGTTCCTGCGGCGTTTCTGCTTTCACTGACGGGGAAGGTGTCTTGTGTCTGGTGGGCGTTCCCCATTGCAGAGGGTGTCAGTCTGCTTCTTTCGATCCTGTTTTTGTTTCGCGCTCTTTCCTCAGCTTTTGGGAAAAAAAGCCGGGCGCCTGCTGCGAAACAGGCGTAAAAGCATAAAAGTGCAACCGCTGCTTGTGTCTTGATGCCTTAAGTTGACACGGCTTTATAAGGATGTTTCTGCGCTTACCCTGATGTTTATGATAAGAAAAGCACGCTCGAAAGGCGTACCTGCGATAGAGCAGGTACGCCTTTGGTGTTTGTATTGGTTTGGATGCGAGGGTGAATCGGGCTCTTTCAATATGCTGACGGGAAGATATACCGCCGAGATTTTGGCAGGGTCTTTAATTATGACGGCTGTCCCCAAAGTATGGTGTGAAAAATGCAGTAAAATTGAATATCTTCAATTTGATTTCAAAATCTCGGTGTAGTCGTTGGACGAGACGGTGTAGACGGAGTAGACGGAATCGACGGCAAAGACGGAGCTGACGGAACAAGCAGCTCGTCAGGCTCAATTATCCCAAGCTTCGACGGCGAGCCTTTACTGCGTAAGGGGTGTTTTGGTCTGTTTATTACCGTTTTTCGGTGGCGGTCATAAAGTCGTTGAGGAGAATATCCTGGAGTTTTTTGAGAAGGTTGGGGGCTTTTCCGCCGACGGGCTTACCGTCGATCTCGCAGGCAGAAAGACAGAGAGAGCCTGCCGAGGAAACGATAACTTCATCGGCTTCCATCAGCTCTTGCATGGTGAAGGGGCGTTCCTCTACAGGGATGCCAAGGCTTTGGCAGAGACGCATGATGCGTGAGCGCTGGATACCTGCGAGGATCATTTGGTCTGCGGGGGGCTCGACGAGGACGCCGTCCTTCAAAAACTGAATGTTCGAGTGTGCACATTCGGTGACGCGCTCACCGCGGTGAAAGACACATTCGTCGGCACCCGAGCGTCTTGCCTCGGTAGCGGCAAGAACGTTCGGGATGAGGTTCAGCGTTTTGATATGGCAGTGAAAGAAGCGCGTATCCTCACGCGAAATCAGCCTGATTTTTTTGTAGGTCTCGCGGATCGACATTTCGCGGATAACGATCCACAAATTGGACGTCAGGTTCCTGGCATATACGTGGCTTCTCGGCTCACTGCCGCGCGAGATCTGCCAATAGACAAAGGTCTCGACCGCGTCGACCATGGAGACCATTTCGTTTATGATATCCGCCATCTCTTCTTTGGTGCAGGGCGGCTCGATCCCAAGCTCTGCCGCCCCTCGGAAAATGCGGTCGATATGATCCGAGAGGGAATAGACGATGCCGTTTCTGGCATAGGCGGAGTCGTAGAGTCCGTCTCCGAAGGAGCAGGCGCGGTCGTTCATGGGGACAGACATTTTGTCAAGCTCGCCGTACTGACCGTTATAGTAACCGAGGGCTTTCACTGTGAATCGCTTCCTTTCCGTGTGGGAGTCAATCTAGTATATGCCGACGGGCGGTACTGTTTGACTGACCTTGTATAAATACAGTATATCATACCGTCCTCTTTTTTGCAAGCGCTGCTCTTCACTTTTTCCTTTGCCTTGCATAGGCTGTAACGATGGCAAATGCCCTCAATACTCTAAAAAAAAGGAGATACTATGGCAACCTTTACGAATCAGGCAACGCTTTATTATAACGATACGGTCGTCAATTCAAACACTGTTACAGGTGAGATCCTTGAGGTACTCAGCATGACGAAGACGGCGCTCACAGAGACCTATAGGGGAGGGGATACCCTGACCTACGTCGTCAGCATCTTCAATTCGGGGGCGGCAGCGCTGTCCGGTCTTACTCTGACCGACGATCTGGGTGCGTATGCGTTCGATACAAGGACGCTCGTACCCCTTGAATACGTTGATGGCTCGCTCCGAGCCTTTGTGAACGGTGTTCTTGCGGCAACGCCTCCCGTGACGGCAGGGTCGTCGCTCGTTATCACTAACCTTTCGATTCCCGCGGGAGGTAATCTGATCCTGATCTATAGCGTTACGGTCAATGGGTTTGCACCGCTTGACGCAGAGGGTAGTGTGACCAATACGGCTGTTCTGACCGGTAGCGGTTTTGCGTCTGTGACGGCGAGCGAGACTGTCACGGCAAACAGCGATGCACTTCTCACGATCACAAAGGCGATCAGCCCCACCTCGGTTGTGAACGATCAGCCGATCACCTACACCTTCACGATCCAGAACTATGGAGCAAGCGCAGTTGGAAGCGAGGGTAATGCCGTTGTCAGCGACACCTTTGACCCGATCCTATCGGATCTTTCGGTTATCCTAAATGGTGTTGCTCTGTCAGAAGGTGTCGGCTACACCTACGATGAAGCGACGGGTATTTTTACGACCGTGGCAGGTGTTATCACTGTGCCTGCTGCCGCCTTCACGCAGGATGACACGACCGGCGAGGTCACGCTTACACCCGGCACGGCAGTTCTGACCGTTACAGGTACGGTTTAAAAGGTAAGCCTTTTCAACCATCGACAGCACAAGCGGCGATCCGCTATCATGCAGGTCGCCGCCTGATGCCTGTCTTTGCCGCTTGATCGAATGCTGCTTTCAGTGGGCCAAAGTTTTCGTAAATTTCTTGACATGAAGACTGTTTTGGTTTATAATATAGCTCGACCGAACTGTGCTGTCGCGCGGTATCACGCCGAAAGGTATTACCGTGAGGAAAGTCCGGGCTTCATAGGGC
>CAZYFC010000134.1:0-3765 GCA_964646715.1 uncultured Lachnospiraceae bacterium | reverse complement strand
TCGAAAGAGGTCAGGTTCTTTGTAAGCCCGGCTCCATCAACCCCCACACAAAGTTTGTAGGTCAGGTTTACGTTCTTACAGAAAAAGAAGGCGGCCGTCATAAGCCCTTCTTCTCCAACTACAGACCTCAGTTCTATTTCAGAACAAGTGACGTTACCGGTATCATCAACCTTCCCGACGGTGTTGAAATGTGCAACCCCGGCGACAACGTTGATATGAACGTTGAACTCATCACTCCTATCGCTATTGAAAAGGGTCTCCGTTTCGCTATCCGTGAAGGCGGCAGAACTGTTGGTTCCGGCGTCGTTTCCGAAATCCTCGGCTAATTGCCTCTTTCGTTGAACTGAAAAGTTTATATGCGAATTGACATGCTTTTTTCCAATGTCGGGCTTTGCCCGACATTGGAAAAGAGTTGTTTTTCTTTCGGCATTTTTTGTGCTGAGTCTAATTCTTTTCAAAACCGAATAAAAGATCTTTGGGGGTTGGCGTAATTCCACACCGGCGGTATTTGTCCTTCTGACATGAGTCCGCGAACACGTTTTGTGCCGAGCAGGTGAGATTCCTGCACCGACGGTATAGTCCGGATGATAAAAGATGCTGATAACATGAACTACATTGCGTCGCATTGCTGTATTCGCCCCTTGCTTGGGGCTTTTTTTATTGTCTTTTTTATAAAGGAGATAGTATGGATCAAACCAGATCAAGAGAAAGAATCCGACATCTCGTGATGCTGTCGCTCTTTACGGCGATTTCGTATCTCTCTATATATATCGTGAATTTCAGGGTGGGCTTTCTCACCTTCGATATTAAAAACGTCTTCATTACGATTGCCGCGATGGTCTACGGTCCTGTGGCAGGTGTGGTCGTTTCGCTTCTTACCGCTCTTCTTGAATGGCTTCTTTTCAGCACGACGGGCTTCTACGGATTCTTAATGAATTTTCTTTCGTCTGCTTCCTTTGCGGCCGTGGCGGCGCTGATCTACCGTATGAAGCGCAAACCGGCTTTTTCCTATATCGCACTTGCTTCTGCGATCCTTGCTTCGACGGCTGTGATGCTTGTTGCCAATCTCCTTATCACGCCTTTTTATATGGGCGGCACGACCTCTGACGTGGCGGCACTCATTCCTAAGCTGCTTTTTCCCTTTAACGTTATCAAGTGCCTTGTAAATGCGGCAGGTGTGCTTCTTTTCTATAAGCCTGTCACACTCGTTCTCGTGCGAACGAAGATGATCAGGAAGAGTGACTCACAAGAACGGTATTGGACGAAACGCACGCTTCTGACCATTGTGATCTCACTCGGTGTGATCGCTTCAAGCCTCGCCGTGTTCTTTGCCGTGCTTGGCGGTGATATTACCTTCTGGCGTTAAGACTGTAATTCTGTTTTCCTTCCGAATTTGTTCTATTTTCCTCCCGAAATTGGGTATTGCTAAAATGCCTCATTCATGGTAAACTAATAGGGAAGTGCTTTGCACTTTTATCTATAAGGATTCATTTGGCAAAGGATTAGTTATGTTAGATACCTTCAAGAGTTTTTTGGTGCGCACGATTGGGATGCGCTGGGCAGTTTTCCTCTGCTCGATGATCCCGATCATTGAGCTTCGCGGCTCGATCATTCTCGGTGCGACGCTTGAGCTGCCGTGGTGGCAGAACTATCTGATCAGTGTGATCGGTAATATGATCCCCGTACCCTTTATTCTGCTTTTGATACGATGGGTGCTTGGTCTTATGAAAAAAACGCGCCTTTTCGGCAAGCTTGCCGCTTGGTTGGAGCAAAAGGCAGAGAAGAATAAGCCGAAGGTTGAAAAATACGGTTTTTGGGGACTTTGCATTCTCGTTGCCATCCCGCTTCCCGGTACGGGTGCCTGGACAGGCTCGCTCGTTGCCGCCTTGATGCGGATCAATTTCTGGAAGGCTCTCCTTGCCGTCTTTATCGGCGTTCTGATCGCAGGTGTGATCATGACGCTTGCTTCTTACGGTGTGGTTGGATTCCTGGGCTTTTTGGCATAGCTTGGTACTCTGTGTCCGAAAAGACGCTAATTTGCCGAAAAAAAGTCTTTTTTCTTTGAAAACAGTTGACAGACACACTTCTTCTGTGTATAATTAAGACGATCTTATCAAGAGTGACGGAGGGACAGGCCCTATGATGTCACGGCAACCTGCCTCAGGTAAGGTGCCAATTCCATGGAGATGAGAAAGCACCCATGGGAATCCTTGGGTGCTTTTATTTTTCCCCGCCATATGCGGCGGTTTTTGAGATAGGAAATCTAAAAAAGGATTGAAAAAGGTATGAAAAAACTGTTTACTTCTGAATCGGTTACCGAGGGTCATCCCGACAAGATCTGCGACCTTGTTTCCGATTCGATCCTCGACGCGATTCTGTCGGTTGACCCTATGGCACGCGTTGCCTGCGAAACGACCACAACGACGGGCATTATTACGGTGTTCGGTGAGATCACCACGTCAGCAGTCGTGCCGTTTGAAGAGATCGTTCGCGAACGTATCCGCAGTATTGGGTACGATAGAGCCAAATACGGCTTCGACTGCGATACCTGTGCCGTTTTGACTGCCGTGCATAAGCAGTCGCCTGATATTGCTATGGGCGTGGATAAGTCACTTGAAGCCAAAAATGATGAGAGCTATGATGCTTACGATATCGGTGCGGGCGATCAAGGTATGATGTTCGGTTATGCGTGCGACGAGACCGAAGAGTTGATGCCTATGCCGATCCAGCTTGCCCATACTCTTGCCAAGAGGCTGACTGCTGTGCGCAAGGACAAGACGCTTGCCTATCTCCGTCCCGACGGCAAGACGCAGGTGACGGTCGAATATGACGGCGACGCACCCAAGAGAGTGGATACGATCGTTATTTCAACGCAGCACGACCCCGACGTAGAGCATGAGACGATCGAGAAGGATCTTATCGAATACGTCATAAGGCCTGTGGTAGATGCTGCTTTGATGGATGAAAAGACTAAGATCTATATCAATCCCACCGGCCGTTTCGTCGTGGGCGGCCCTCAGGGTGACTCCGGTCTTACCGGCAGAAAGATCATCGTGGATACCTACGGCGGCTATGCCCGTCACGGCGGCGGAGCATTTTCGGGCAAGGACCCGACTAAGGTCGACCGTTCCGCCGCTTACGCCGCAAGATATGTTGCCAAGAATATCGTTGCCGCAGGTCTTGCTAAAAAGTGTGAGGTCCAGCTTGCTTACGCGATCGGTATTGCACGTCCCGTTTCCTTGTTGGTTGATACATTCGGTACGTCAAAGGTATCCGGGGAGAGAATTGCCGAGGCAATTGACAAGCTGGTAGACCTTCGTCCCGCCGCGATCATTGAACGCTTCGGTCTGCGCCGTCCTATCTATGCTGCACACGCCGCGTACGGACATATCGGCAGAACCGATCTTGATAGCCCTTGGGAAAAGCTCGATCTTGCAGATGCGCTGAAGAAGGAATTGAATGTGTGAACGAAAAACCATTTGGTGGTAATCTGCCCCAAATGGTTTTTCGCTTGGGTGCGGATACGTCGGAAAGGCCTTGCTTTTTTATTGATACTTCTATAATATAGTGATATGATCAAAAAACCGATCTACAAGGAGAATGAAATGAAGACCGTTGCCGTTATTGATGATGATATACACATCGGCAATATGCTTGAAGAAGTCCTCGTAAAAGAGGGCTATGGTGTTCTACGCGCCTACTCGGGAACAGAAGCTCTGATGCTGCTTTCGCAGAAAACTCCCGACCTCGTATTGCTTGATTTAA
>CAZYFC010000133.1:0-3835 GCA_964646715.1 uncultured Lachnospiraceae bacterium | reverse complement strand
CGAAAACCGATTCACAAAACCTTCTACGAGTGTAGGTTACCTACTTTAATTCCCCTTGGAGTACCCGATAACCGGGGTAAATCTTCAGGTAGCTTTTTTATGCGTGACTGCTTCAAAAGCAAACCGGCAGTGCACGTTCATCACTGAGTGACGCCCAAACGGAAGCCGTGATCCTCTTCCGCAGGACGGGCCGCAAAGTTACGCAGCCAGAGCTAATTTATTATTGTTAGCGTTTAATTTTAAGTTAGGCCTTTATAGAGATTGCCCGGCTCTACTCGCTTATCCTGCTTCACGATCCCCGTCGAAACCTTTACGCCCCCATATACAGTTTGTCTCATTATACTCACGCAGGTCATGGTTGTCAAGAGAAAAACGCAAATAAGTTAACTTTTCCGCATGTACCCTTCTACATTGTACCGCATGTATGCCTAATCATCGTAGCGATTGATCCTACGGAACTCTCGCTCGATCTCTCGGTTGGCCTCTTTTTCAGCGGCCACATCACGCTTATCGTACAGCTTTTTGCCTCTGCAAAGACCAATCTCCATTTTGAGATTCTTGCCCGAAAAATAAAGCGAAAGCGGTACGAGCGTATAGCCTTTTTGCATTACGAGACCGAACAACTTCAGAATCTCCTTCTTATGAAGAAGCAATTTTCGATCACGGTAAGGATCTCGGTTGAAGATGTTTCCTTTCTCGTACGGACTGATATGCATGCCATATACGAACATTTCGCCATTGTCCACGCGGCAGTAGGAATCCTTCAGATTAACGCTACCCTGCCGAATGCTCTTCACCTCAGTGCCGAACAGCGCGATCCCTGCCTCATAAGTCTCGTCCACAAAATAGTCGTGATAGGCTTTTTTATTTGTGGTGATGATTTTTCCTTTTGCCATATACTGTCTCCCAAATCTATAAAACCAAGTATCGCCAAAACAGCGCAAGGTTAATCCTCGAGTATCTCCTTATAAATAACGCCCTTTGGCACGCCTCTGTCTCTTGCTGTCTGCTTGATAGCATCCATTTTGGATAGGCCGAGGACGACGTAGTGTTCAACGTGCTGCTCTACCGTCATATTCGCCCAGAATTCACCGTCAATACAGTCACGCGCGCCTTCGACGACAAGAACGTATTCCCCGCGAGGCGCATGATCGACGTAGTACGCGATCGCCTCCTCGATACTGCATCTTACAACCTCTTCGTTAAGCTTCGTCAGTTCCCTGCACAAGGCGATACGGCGCTCCCCGCCGAAACTCTCTTCAAAAAGCCCGAGCGTCTCAACAAGGTTATGCGGCGCTTCATAAAAGACCATCGTGCGCTTCTCATTCTTCATTTGATTCAGGTACTCACGCTTTTCGCGTGTTTTCCCCTCAAGAAAGCCCTCGTACACGAAGCGTCTTGCTGACAGTGCCGAAAGAGCAAGCGCGTTGATCATCGCGCACGCACCCGGAACAAGCGTCACGGGAATGTCTTCCTCGGCGCATAGCCGCACGAGATCCTCACCGGGATCGGAGATGGCAGGCGTGCCCGCATCGGTCACGAGCGCCCACGATTTTCCTTCCTTCAGGGAGGAAATGATCTCCGCGCCGCGTTGCCTTTTGTTATGCTCAAAATAACTGACAAGCGGCTTTGAGATCCCGAAGCAGGTCAACAGCTTCAGGCTGTTGCGCGTATCTTCTGCGGCGATCATATCAACGCCGGAGAGCACCTTAACGGCTCTTTGCGACAGATCGGCAAGATTGCCGATCGGCGTTGCTACAAGATACAGCACCCCGGGGAGTATTTTATTTTTCTCTTCACGGTCTGTCGAATTGCTCATGAAAGGCTCCGTTTTTATAAATATAGTCGATATCGGCTGTGCTGATACCGTCGCCGGTAGCAAGAAGAAGAGGCTTAGTCACAAATAAACCGACCGAGCCACCCTTTCTGGCCTCTACAAGTAGTAAGGAAGGTGCATGCTCGGAATCGGCGTGTACGGTGGTCAAGCGTTTGGGCTCAAGCCCGCTGCCGCGCATCGCAGTCAAAAGATCACTCATGCGGTCAGGGCGGTATACAGCATAAAACCTACCGCCGTATTTCAAAAGGCGTGATGCGGCAAGGCAAAAATCGTTGATATCACCCATCACTTCGTGACGCGCGATATACTTTGCATCTGACCGATTGGCGTAGCCGCTATCCGTCTTCATATACGGCGGATTGGCAAACACGCAGTCAACTTCCCTGCCGATATCATCCACAGTCACTTCGCGCAGATCCTTACCAATGACCTTCAGCCTTTGTGATAACCGATTGAGCGTGGCGTTTCGCTCGATCACCTCTGCAAAGGCAGGCTGCACCTCCACGGCGTATATGGAGGCAAACTTGTTCCTTTGCAGCGCAAGCAGAGAAATAATGCCCGTTCCCGCGCCAAGCTCAAGGGCAACCGCGGTCTTCTTGGCTTTTATATATGCATACAAAAGATAGGCATCGGTCCCATAGACCAGCCCCTCTTTTTTCTGGATCAGCGTAAGGCCTTCGTTTACTTGATCAACTCGTTCGTCAAGTGACATGTGATCACCGTCCTGTGTGGAAAAAGGACATCGCACCGAGAGAATCGGCGAGATGTCCTTTTTGACCAAATGTAGTCCGAATTAGTCTTCCTTGGGAGCGCCAACGGGGCAAGCACCTTCACATGCGCCACAGCTGATGCACTCGTCCTCGGAAATGACATACTTGCCATCTGCTTCTTTGATTGCACCTACAGGGCAATCTTCAGCACAAGCACCGCATCCGATGCATTCATCGACGTTAATTTTGTAAGCCATAATAACACCTCCGTTATTTGTTGCCTTTATTATACTCTACAAATCGTCAAAAGTCAATTCTTTTTTGTCGATTTTCAGAATTTTCTTTTGCCGTTCTTTTTTATTGAGTTACTTGGAAGAGGTGCGTAGACCTTGTGAGGCTTATTATCATCCTCCTTGTGCCCATAGCTCTCGGCCTTTTGTATGGGCTTTTGCGCCGGTTCAGCCTTCTGCTCGGAGAGATCACCGGGATCCTTCGCATTGTTCTGTCGAGGCTTTTGCTCGTTGTTCTTGACGCCACTCTGCTTTTGATTGTTTTGACGGTTTCTGTTATGGGTATTGCGGTTACGGTTATCGCTCATATTTGCGGCTTGATTCTCCTGCTCTGAGGGCTTTTCTGATTTTTCAGGAGACTTCTGCTGAGATCTGTTCTCGCAGGGGGCCCCTTTGTCCGAACCGCTATCCTCGCCTCTTCCCTTGCCTCTGCTCTTACGATTGATCCGATTGTCCTTCAAGGCGTTTCTATTGGTTTCGTTAAGGTTCTGGTGAGCGTCGTTTTCCCCTTCGGGAGATTCAGAAGCGTTATTCACACGCTTATCTTCGCGGCGGCGATCGTTGCGGCCACTCTCCAAGCGGTCGCGACCGACGTTCTTGTTTTTCTCAGATGCACCGGGTGTCTTTTCTGCAGTCTTTCCCGCAACAGCAGGTGTTTCGGGAACAGGCGCGTTTTTGTCGAACGGCTTAAGCAGGGAAAGATGATAGAGTTTAGGGGTCTTTTCATTGTCACTGCTGAGCATAATCTTAACAGTGTTTTCGAGCGGCTTCAGTTCAACGACCTTGCCGATGCCGTCGGGGGTCACAACCGTCGAATCCATCTTGGGCATGTGGCGGAGCTCTTCCTGATAAGTATCATATTCATAGCGAAGGCAACACATAAGTCTTCCGCATGCCCCCGAGATCTTTGCCGAGTTGAGCGAGAGATTCTGCTCCTTTGCCATCTTGATCGAGACCTGCACGAAATCAGGGAGAAAGGTGTTGCAGCAGAAGGGTCT
>CAZYFC010000132.1:0-3858 GCA_964646715.1 uncultured Lachnospiraceae bacterium | reverse complement strand
ACGGTTCTGTGATCCGTCTTTCCTTCCCTCAGCTGACCGAGGAACGCCGTAAAGAGCTTTCCAAACAGGTTCTGAAAATGGGTGAAGAGGCGAAGGTCGCTGTGCGTAACATCCGCCGCGAAGCAATGGATAAGTGCAAGGATATGAAGAAGAAGTCCGAAATGACCGAGGATGAGGAAAAGCAGTCCGGCACGCAGATCCAGGATCTGACCGACAAGTTCATCAAGAATATCGACGTTATCGTTGAAAAGAAAAAGACCGACATCATGTCTATCTGATGTCTCTCTCTGCTTTCTTCTCGGGAAAGCGCCAAAGATGCAAGCTGCTTGCGTTTTTGAGGGGGCTGACGCATCCGTGCGGTCAGCCCCCTTTTCACAGAATAAGAACAGATAGGACTTTTGCCAATGAAGGAAAGCATGAAAGAACTGATCTCCCGTGGCGCTATCCGCCATATTGCCTTTATCATGGACGGTAACGGACGCTGGGCAACGAGGCAGGGAAAAGGACGTAACGAAGGGCATAAGAAGGGCGCAGCGGTCTTTGAAGAGATCGCGGAATACTGCCGCAGTATCGGTATTCACCACATCACGGTATACGCCTTTTCAACCGAGAATTGGAAACGTCCCCAAGCGGAGATCAACGCCCTGATGACGCTTTTTTCGGGTTATCTCGATACCGCCTTCGAGCGGCTTCACGAGAAGAAGATTCGCGTCGTTTTTCTTGGGGACAAGAGCGTATTCCCCAAACGCTTTGCCGAAAGGATGGTAAGACTTGAAGAGGAAAGCCGATCCTACGGCGATATACTCAACATCGCCTTTAATTACGGCGGCAGGGACGAGATCGTGCACGCCTGTAACGAAGCGCTTGCCGCAGGTGAGGCTATCAGCGAAAAGACGATCGGCAAGTATCTCTATACGGCAGCGTCTCCCGATCCCGACCTTATCGTTCGGACGGCGGGCGAGATGCGTCTTTCCAATTTTCTTCTCTGGCAGGCGGCATATGCCGAGTTCTATTACACCGATACGCTCTGGCCCGATATGACCGGCGAGGAGGTCGACCGCGCTTGCGAAGCCTTTTTTATGCGTAAGCGCAATTTCGGCGGTATTGACCGACAGTAACGTAAAGGCGTATTATGTAATAACGCTCTCTACCGCATTTAATTCCGAGTATACCGCTTTTTTTGCCGCAGGCTGCGGCTTGAAAGGATCATGTTTATGAAAACACGCATTATTACCTCGATCGTGGCGATTCTTCTCTTCATACCGTTCTGTATCTTCTCGGGAAGCCCGATCTTTATGTTTCTTATTTTTTCGGGTGTTATCTCACTCGTCGGTGTTTACGAGATCTTGAAATGTACCTCACTGCACAAGAACATCGTGGCGTCGCTCCTTTCCTACGGTACGGCGCTTGCCGCAACCCTCCTCACCCGACTCGGTACGAAGGATACGGAGGAATATTATCTCATCATGTCCTTCATTTATTTTGCGCTCCTCTTTTTGATGCTTGTCAATGCAACCTTTTCAAAGGGAAAGATCGCAGTCGTGGATAGCTGTGTGGCAACCGTTATGACGATTTATATCAGCTTTTCGATGTCCTCTATCCTGCTTCTGCGCGATCTGACTGCAGAAGGCGGGGAAGTCGGTTCGCTTGGCAAAAAGCTCTACCTGCTTGTCTTCCTCTTCGCCTGGATGCCCGATATCGGCGGCTACTTCTTCGGCAGATTCTTCGGCAAGCATAAGCTGATACCCGATGTCTCGCCCAAGAAGACGGTCGAAGGATTTTTCGGCGGCATAGTCTCGGCATTTCTCTCTGCGATCGTATACGGCTTTATCATCGGTCTCCGTCTTGCCGATTGGAGCACCTTCCTCGTGCTTTCGGTAATGGCGGCCCTTTCGGCAACCGTTTCGGTGGCGGGTGACCTGCTTGCCTCCTTGGTGAAGCGTCACTACGGCATCAAGGATTACGGCTTCGTTTTCCCCGGTCACGGCGGTGTGCTTGACCGCTTTGACAGCGTGATCGCCGTTGCACCCTTTCTCTACATCCTCTGCTATTTTGCAAATTCACTCGGTCTCTTTGCCGCACTGTAAAGGACTGAGTTCATACGCTAATCATTCATACGGTAATAAAAGGAAACGATTATGGAAAAACTCGTTTTACTCGGCGCTTCCGGCTCGATTGGACAGCAAACGCTTGACGTTGCCGCCTATCACGGCATCACCGTAGAGGGCTTGACCGTTCATACGAGTGTGAAGAGGCTTGATGCCGATGTGCGCCGTTTTGTTCCGAAATATGCGGTTGTGACCGATGAAACGGCGTATCGGGAGGCGAAGGTATGCCTTGCTGACACCGGTGTGACACTGCTTTGCGGCAAGGAAGCTATCGGTGAGATGCTCTCTTATGCCGAAGCTGATACAGTCCTCAACGCGCTTGTCGGTGAGGCGGGGCTTCGTCCCACGGTCTGGGCAATTGAGAACAAAAAGCGTCTGGCACTTGCCAATAAGGAATCGCTCGTCTGTGCGGGCGAATACGTCATGACGCTTGCCAAGGAAAAGGGCGTTGAGATCCTGCCTGTGGACAGTGAGCACTGTGCCATTCACCAATGCCTGCGAGCAGGGGAACGCGGTGAAGTGGCAGAGCTTATTCTGACAGCCTCGGGGGGGCCGTTCTTCGGGTATTCCAAGGAACAGCTTTCAGGCGTGACGGTTGAAGACACACTCAATCATCCCACCTGGAAGATGGGCAAAAAGATCACGGTCGATAGCGCGACCATGATGAACAAGGGCTTTGAGCTGATCGAGGCGGCGCATCTTTTTGATATGCCGATCGACCGTATTTCCGCCGTCGTTCACCGAGAGAGTATCATTCACTCGATGGTGCGCTTCTGCGACAACTCGGTCGTTTCGCAGATGGGCATGCCCGATATGCGAAGCTGTATTGCCTATGCTCTTTTTTATCCCGAACGCCGTTTTGCGGGCAGCATGCCGCTTGATCTTGCTTCCCTTGGCAAAATGACCTTTTATGCGCCGGACTGCGAGGCTTTTCCGCTTCTCTCTCTTGCCAAGGAGGCGTATAAGATGGGCGGCGTGATCCCTGCAGTGCTGAATGCCGCCAACGAGGAGGCGGTCTACGCCTTTTTGGACGGAAGGCTTCCTTTTGCCGAGATCGCGCATACCGTATCCCATGCCGTGCATAGCTATAATACCGGGGCATCTCCGACGCTTGATGATATCGAAAACGCCTCCCTCAGCACGAGAGAAGCGATCCGACGAATGCTCGGTTAATGCTATTTATCTTCTATTTTTTCGATAAGGTTGTACTATGAAAACGTTTCTCGTGATTTTATTTTCGGTACTCATGTTTGGCTTTCTGATCACCATTCATGAGTTCGGTCATTATCTCTTCGCCCGCATCTTCAAGGTGGGGATCAACGAATTTGCCGTTGGCATGGGTCCGAAGCTGCTCTCAAAAAAATCGAAAAAGACCGGAATCGTATATTCCTTGCGCGCTTTTCCGTTCGGCGGCTTCGTCAGCATGGTGGGTGAGGATGAGGTGAGCGACGACGAAAACGCACTGTCAAGGAAAAGCCCATGGAAGCGGCTCGTCATCATGGCGGCGGGCGGCTTGTTCAATATTGCCGTCGGCGTGATCCTTTCTGCTGTTTTTGTCTTCATGACGCTTTCCTCTCTCGGCTCAACGACGGTGGCGGCATTTGACGAAGAGGCGACATCGTCCTATTATCTGCAGGAGGGTGACGTGATCAAGGAAGTCAACGGCAAAAACGTCGGCATTGCAGAGGAGGTCTCCTTCCGCATCATGTGGGAAGCTAAGGAGCCTGTCAGCGTGACGGTCAGGGGCGAG
>CAZYFC010000131.1:0-3885 GCA_964646715.1 uncultured Lachnospiraceae bacterium | reverse complement strand
TGTATCACCGTCCATCTTGGTCAGGATAACGCCGGTAATATCGAGCTTATCGTTGAAGGTCTTCGCCACGTCGACTGCGACCTGACCGGTCATCGCATCGACGACGAGCAGGATCTCGGTAGGGCTGACCGCCTTCTTGATGTCGCAGAGCTCATCCATCATGTCCTCGTCGATCTGCAGGCGACCCGCAGTATCGATGAACACCACGTCGTTGCCGTGCTTCTCGGCGTGCTTGACACCTTCCTTGGCGATCTTGACGGGGCTCGTTTTGTCGCCCATCGTAAAGACGGGAACACCGACCTTTTCACCCACCACTTCAAGCTGCCTGATAGCAGCGGGGCGGTAGACGTCGCAGGCAACGAGCAGAGGACGCTTGCCTTGTTTTTTGAGAAGACCTGCCAGCTTGCCGACGTGAGTGGTCTTACCCGCACCCTGAAGGCCTGCCATGACGATCACCGTGGGGGGCTTTGGTGCGATGGTCAGCTTCGAGACCTCGCCGCCCATAATGGCGCAAAGCTCTTCGTTGACGATCTTGATGATCTGCTGTGCGGGCATGAGGCTTTCGAGCACCTCCTGACCGACGGCACGGTCGGTGACCGTTTTGACAAACGCCTTGACCACCATGAAGTTAACGTCGGCTTCGAGAAGCGCGAGCTTGACCTCACGCATGCCCTCCTTGACGTCGGCGACGGACAGCTTGCCTTTGCTTCTGAACTTTTTGAAAGCCGCAGAGAGCTTTTCGGTAAGATTGCCGAACATAGGACACCTTCCTTTCTTCTATCGGTTGCGTTTTACTGACGGAGCGTTTCGAGCTTTTTCAAAAGCTCCTCGTCAGAAACGCCGAGTGCATGTAAACGTGTCTCGATCTCCTTTACAGTCTCGCAACGCGCCTGCCAGAGGGCGAGAAAGCCAAGCGTCGCTTCCGCTTCGCTCAGAATAGCCTCTGCCTTTTTGAGTCCGTCGCGCACACCCTGACGGGTGATGCCGAGGTCGGCGGCGATCTCGGAAAGCGAGAGATCGTTATTATAATAGCATTCACAAAGCTCGCGCTGACGCTCTGAGAGCAGACCGCCGTAGAAATCGAATAAAAGCGGCATACTGCGAAGCTCTTCGGCTTTCATCGGCTTATCCTCCCATCGGGCGCATTCTTTGTAAAGCAAATCACTTGCATGCAAGTAAACAGCTTTACGAGTATAGCATACAAACGAGCCCTTGTCAAGTCTTTTTCAGGTTTTTTGCGAAAAAATATTTCAGGTTTTTTGCAAAAAAATGTTTCATCCCCCGGCAGAGCTCCAAAAAAGGGATTCCTTGAAGAAAGCCGCTTGACGGTGCTGCAGGATCGTCGGGGGAATCGGCATGTTTTTCGGTCAGAAGGCGCTTTTTCACAAAAAAGCCTTGTAATTTTGAAAAAATAGTATTATAATATCTTTCATAAAATAAAGATACTGCATAAGGGCGTGTATTTCGCCCCGAAAGGACATACTATGCTCAACATCCGTTATGAACTCACAAAGGAAAAGAAAGTCAAGCCAGACTATAACAAGCTTGGCTTCGGTCAATATTTCACCGACCACATGTTTCTGATGAATTACACCGAAGGCAAGGGCTGGCACGATCCCCGCATCGTCCCCTATGGCCCGATCGCACTCGATCCCGCCTGTGCCGTCTTCCATTACGCACAGGAGATGTTCGAGGGAATGAAGGCGTATAAGACGGCTGACGGTAAGGTTCAGCTCTTCCGCCCTATGAAAAATATCGAACGAATGAACCGTACCAACGAGAGAATGTGCATTCCGCAGCTCGATCCCGAAATGGCACTGCAGGCGATCAAGGCGATCGTCGCCTGCGACCTGGACTGGGTGCCCGAGGAGGAGGGCAAGAGCCTCTATATCCGCCCCTTCATTATCGCCACCGACTGCAAGCTCGGCGTGCATCCCTCTCACACCTATCTCTTTGCGATCATTCTCTCCCCCGTAGGCGCTTACTACGCAAGCGGAATCAATCCCGTCAAGATCTGCATCGAGCGCGAATACGTCCGCGCCGTCAAAGGCGGCACGGGCTTTGCCAAGGTTGGCGGCAACTACGCCTCCTCACTCAAGGGACAGGAAAAAGCCGAGTCGATGGGCTACGCGCAGGTGCTGTGGCTCGACGGCATCGAACGCAGGTATATCGACGAGGTCGGTGCGATGAATGTCTTCTTCGTCATCGACGGCGAGGTCATCACCCCCTCTCTTGAAGAAGGCAACATTCTGCCGGGTGTCACCCGTGCTTCAGCCATTGAGCTTCTCAAGAGCTGGGGCATCAAGGTCACCGAGCGCCGTCTTGCCATCGACGAGGTACTGAAAGCCGCCGAGGAAGGCAGACTTGACGAAGCCTTCGGCACGGGTACTGCCGCCGTCATCTCCCCGATCGGTGAACTCAACGACGAAGGCGTCAGGCATATCATCAACGAAGGCAAAATCGGCAAGCTCTCCAAGCGCCTTTATGACACACTGACAGGCATTCAGTGGGGTAGCGTAGAAGATACCCTCGGCTGGACAGAAGCCGTACAGTAACGATCAAGGAGAACGGTGCCGCAGCGGCGACGCTCTCCTTTTCACCCTTTTCACCTCTTTACTTTTCTACACCCGATACCATGATCAAACGTTTTTTTGCCAAATGGCATACCGTCTCACCCATCTTCACGATCGTTGCGGCCTGCCTTTTTCCGCTCGTTTTGCTCTGTCATATTCTCTCGACCGTCATTCCCTCCTTTGCCGACTTCATCAACCGCGGTCCTGCGGCCGGCGTGCGCTTTCTGCTCGCCAAGCTGAGCGGTATTCTGCCGATC
This sequence comes from uncultured Lachnospiraceae bacterium, assembly GCA_964646715.1. GTDB lineage: Bacteria > Bacillota > Clostridia > Oscillospirales > CAG-272 > RGIG1993. The sequence goes on along the minus strand of CAZYFC010000131.1, from coordinate 1,055 downwards.
TCCTTTGCCGAGCTCCTGATCCTCAGCCTGATCCCGCTCGCCGTTTTTGCCGTGATCTGCGCCGTAAGACTCGGGAAAAAGGAAGACGAAAAGCCCTCCCTTTATTTTCTCTCCTCGCTGATAGGCGCGCTGCTGGTGCTCTACTTTCTCTTCGTTTTCACACTCGGCACGGCTTATTTCGGCACGCCGATCGATGAAGAGATGGGGCTTGACAAAAAAGACGTTTCGGCAGTGGAGCTGTTCGACACTGCCCAAATTCTCTTGAGCGAAGCGGAAGACCTGCTCGACGAGATCGAATTTGACGAAAACGGCGCATCGGTGATGCCGATGAGCTTTCGCACGCTGAACAAGACGCTCAACGCGGTCTATAAGGACGCCTCGAAGCAGCACGACTTTCTATCGTCCCTCTCATCGACCGTCAAGCCGGTCATTTTAAGCAAGCCCCTCACCTACACCCACATGTCGGGCATCTACACCTTCCTGACAGGTGAAGCAAATATCAACACAAACTTTCCCGACAGCACGCTTCCCTTCACAATGGCGCACGAAATGGCGCATCAGCGCGGCGTCGCCAAGGAGGACGAGGCAAATTTCGTCGCCTTTCTCATCTGTATCGAAAGTGACGACGCCTATATCCGCTACAGCGGCTATTACGAGATGATCAAATATTTCATCAACGCACTTTATGAAGCCGATACCGACCTCTTTGAAGCGCTCTACGCCATTGCCGATGACCGCATTGTGAATGAGATCTACGCCTTCAACGACTTTTTTGAAAAATACGAGGATAATCCCGCCGCCTCAGTCACCGAGGGAATCAACGACGCCTACCAGCAGATACAGGGCGTGGAAGAGGGCATCCGCAGCTACGGCCTCGTCGTAGACCTGACCGTCGCCTATTACAAAGCAAAAAGCGTCGCCGCTTCATAAGCAGCCGACAAACAAAACCCAAAGAGCCCTCTTGCGGCGACCCGCTTCAAGAGGACTCTTTTTTGTCCGTCCTGCCGACAAAGCAGGCCGCGCTCGGAAGATGAAATCTTGTTAGTCTCTGTCTC
>CAZYFC010000130.1:0-3926 GCA_964646715.1 uncultured Lachnospiraceae bacterium | reverse complement strand
GATCGCTTCTGCTGTTGATAATGAAAAAGAGCATGATCAGCGCAAAAACGAGTGATATGATCCAGAAATAGCGGCTATGTTCTGCAAATAAAGCGAAGCCCGCGACAAAGAAAAGAAACTGAAGCAGAACGAAAAAGACGATCATACCCGTTCTGCTGAATATGATCCTCACTGCGCTCAGCTTACCTTTTTTCAGAAAACGCTTGTCTCGGTCTGACTTTTTCACTTATACTCTCAACTCCTTATAGATCAATTCTATCACCCCCTATTTTCGGAGTCAATCAAAAGCGAAATAAAATCAGAAGAAAATCACATAATTTTCACAGTGGATTTTTTGATTATAACCTTTATTTTTTCCTTGAAATATTGAAAAAAAGAAAAAGATGTGATATACTTATCGTGTATAGATATGCATCTTTGTGAAGGGAGGTGTGCCGATGTCAATAGCGTTTGATAAGCCCGATATTCTCTCTATGACTTTTGATGAATTGACCGACTTTACGGTGAACATTTTGAAGCAGCCCAAATTTCGGGCAATGCAGATCGCTGAGTGGATAAATCGCGGGGCTTCCTTTAACGAGATGAGGAATCTGCCGTCTTCTTTGATCGCACTACTGGAAAAAGAGGCGTTCATGAGTTATCCGATTGTTGCGGAAAAATATACCTCAAGATTTGATGAAACGGTGAAAATCCTTTACCGTCTAACGGACGGCGAATTCGTTGAAAGCGTCGTTATGCGGTATGAGCACGGTTATTCGATCTGCCTTTCGACACAAGCGGGATGTCGCATGGGTTGCCGCTTTTGTGCATCTACGATCGGTGGACGCGTCAGAAATCTGCTTCCGGGTGAGATCCTGGGGCAGATCCTTATTGCACAAAGAGAGCTTTCCGTTAAAATCTCCAATATTGTTCTGATGGGGATCGGTGAACCGCTTGATAATTATGGCAATGTGCTCCGCTTCTTGCGCCTTGTCAATAGTGAAAAAGGCCTGAATATTGGCTACCGACACATATCGCTTTCGACTTGTGGTTTGGTAGACCGTATATATGATCTCGCCAGGGAAGACATGCCCTTGACTCTTTCCGTTTCGCTTCACGCATCCGACGATGAAATGCGCTCTGCCATTATGCCGATCAATAACCGATATCCGATCGATTCGCTTCTTACTGCCTGCCGTGATTATTTCGATACGACGGGTAGACGTATCTCTTTTGAGTATACGCTGATAGAGGGAAAGAACGACAGCAAAAGAGAAGCCGAGAAGCTGGCATTAATTCTCCGGCACTATCTGGGCAAGCGTCCCTTTCACGTTAACCTCATACCGGTCAACGAGGTCACTGAAAGCGGTTTTAAGCGAGGCGATAAGACATCCGTCATGCTCTTTGCCAAGGAATTGAACCGCCTTTCTATCAATGCAACCGTGCGCAGAACACTCGGCTCGGATATCAACGCCTCTTGTGGACAGCTTCGGCATAACGCGGGCAAACAAAATTAACGTTTAATCATACCGATGGAGATACAGTATGGAATGCTTCGGAATGACAGATATCGGTCGTTGCAGACAGGACAATCAGGACAGCTTTCTGCTCGAGACGATTCGCGACGGTTGCCTTCTCGCGCTTATATGCGATGGCATGGGCGGCGCAGCAGGCGGCATGATCGCGTCCTCACTTGCTGCGGATGTTTTTTCCGCATCTCTTAAGAAAAAGCTTGCAGAGCTTTTTCCGATAGACAATGAAATATCTTTGGAAAAAGAGGCAATACTTGAAACGGTGCTCAAGGATTCTGCACAAGAAGCTAACACTGCCGTTTATAACTATGCCAAGGACTCGATCGACCTTCTTGGCATGGGCACGACGCTTGTTGCTGCCTTGGTCATTGATCAAGAGGTGTTTATCTGTAACGTCGGTGATTCGCGCCTTTACCATCTGACCGCGACATCGATGAAGCAGATCACAAAGGATCACTCTTACGTTCAAATGCTGATCGACAACGGACTTCTCGAGCCGTCTCTGGCGACTGCACACCCCGATCGCAACGTTATTACGCGTGCCATTGGAACAAGAGCGCTCGTTACCGCTGAGACCTTTCGCATGCGGCTTCATGAAAACGAAACGATTCTTCTTTGCAGTGACGGTCTTTCGAGTTACGTCTCCAACGAAGAGATCTATACCATAATTTGGGGCTCTCGTGAGATCTACGATCGGCCGACAAGCGAAAAGGTGAAGGCTCTTCTCGATGCCGCAAATGCGAACGGGGGACGCGATAACGTCACCGCCGTTTTGATTACATACTGATCTTCAGATCCTTTTTCTTATCGGGAGGTGATACGTTTTGCATTTGGCAAAGGATGTTCTTTTTGAAGAACGCTATCAGATCATTGAGCTGCTTGGAAGCGGAACCTCCGCAAACGTATACCGCGCCCTCGATATAGAAACGAATCTCGAAGTCGCCCTGAAGGTTTTCGACGAAACACGCATGAACGACGAAGAAGCGAAAAAACAATTTGACCACGAGATCAAAGCGCATGCGCTTCTTGATACACACCCCAATATCGTCTCATACTACGGTGGATCTATGCGTGAGGGATGCCGGTATATCGTGATGGAGCTCGCGCCCGGCGAGACGCTTACGCATTATATGAACCTTAAGGGTGGCAGACTACCCGTCAATGAAGCACTCAGTTATTTTTCGCAGATTCTGAGTGCGCTCTCCTGTGTCCACAGCAAGGGTGTCGTTCATCGCGACGTCAAGCCTCAAAATATACGTCTTTTGCGTGGAGGCATAGTTAAGCTCGTTGATTTCGGTATCGCTTTAATACCCGGTATTGATGATTCATCGTCGGGAAAAGCAGTTGGTACCGTTAATTATATCAGTCCGGAGCAGGCTACCGGCGGTCGGGTAGATAACCGCTCCGATCTGTATTCAGCGGGTGTTCTGCTTTATGAAATGCTGACGGGACAGCTTCCGTTTCAATCCGACAAAAATAATTCCCTTGACAGAATGGATGAGATCATCCGAAAGCATCTGAAGGAGACGCCGGCGCGACCGGGCTTTCTTAACCCCAACATTCCGACGGCAGTCGAACAGATCCTTCTTCGCGTGATCAATAAGAATCCCAACAAACGGTTTCCATCCGCAGACGACATGCTTCGACACATAAAGCTGTATTACGATGATCCGCGCATTTCGTTTGATTTTGATATTCCCAACGACCCTTTCGACGCCTATGACGCGCTTCCTGACGATACCGACGCAACACGGTTCATTCCTTTTGGAGTCAAGCTTGTGGGGCAGGTTAAAACGGGAGAGTTGCAGGATTCATCCCCAAAAGTTGGCTCAAAGCAGCCTAAGCGCACGAATACTTTTTTAGCAGGCGTGTTTGCCGTTCTTTTCTCGGTGTTTCTTATCGTGACCTTGCTGTCGATCAATCGCCTGTTCTTCTACGGCTCTTCTGATAAAACCGTTATCACTGTGGGAAGTCTTTGCAACGAAATCTACAACGAAGAGCTGGAGGCGTATTTAGAAGAAAAAGGCTACGACGTGACGGTCGAGTACGCCTATCACGCGACGCTTCCGCTAAACACCATCATCAGCCAAGAGCCTGCGGCACAGTCCGTTCAGCACCTGTCTGCAAATGAAAAGCCAAAACTCACCTTGACTGTAAGCGGCGGTTGTCGCGTTATCGTGATGCCGAACTATATCGGCAAAGAATACCGTGCCGTTGTGAATGATCTGGAGGCACAGGGCTTTACGGTCAATATTGTTAAGGAATCATCCTCGTCCTACGCGCAGGGTACAGTTATGTCACATTCCCCGAATCCGGAGGAAGTTGCCATTCAAACCGATCCCATCACGTTGACTGTCAGTACAGGTGCCGATGTCGTTTACCGCACGGTTCCGTCGCTGGTTGGACTAAGTGCTA
>CAZYFC010000129.1:0-4030 GCA_964646715.1 uncultured Lachnospiraceae bacterium | reverse complement strand
TTCTCAACAAGGATAAGGTGGTGCCGGTCGACCTTCGTATCGGCTGAGAGTTCGATTCGCTCATCATCACCGGTCCGAATACCGGCGGTAAGACGGTTACCCTGAAAACGCTCGGCCTTCTGACGCTGATGGCGCAGGCAGGTCTGCACATCCCCTGTCGTGACGGCTCGACGGTGCGTGTCTTTGAATCGGTGCATGCCGATATTGGTGACGAGCAGTCGATCGAGCAATCGCTTTCCACCTTCTCGGCGCACATGACCAATATCGTGCATATTCTGGAGGTTGCCGACGAAAACAGCCTCGTGCTGTTTGATGAACTTGGCGCGGGCACAGACCCCGTAGAGGGCGCGGCACTTGCGGTTGCCATTATTGAAAAGGTGCGCTCCTACGGAGCGTGTGCCGCGGCAACCACGCATTACGCTGAAATGAAGGTATATGCACTTGAAACAGACGGCGTGTGCAACGCCGCCTGCGAATTTGATATCAACACGTTAGCGCCGACCTACCGTCTTATCATCGGTGCGCCGGGTAAGTCCAACGCGTTTGCCATTTCCAAGCGTCTCGGTCTGTCCGAAGGCGTGATCAAGCGTGCAGGTGAACTGATCGACGGCGAAAACAAGCGCTTTGACAACGTGCTTGCCAAGCTGGAGGAGTCGCGTCAGGCCATTGAACGCGATCGCGCTGAGATCGAGTCCATGAAGCGCACGCATGCCGAGAGGCTGGCAAACGTTGATAAAGAGGTCGCACGCAGGGAAGCTGCGGCAAAGGCGGCACTTGAAGCGGCAGAGGCCAAGGCGAAGGGGCTTCTGGAATCCGCACGCGCAACGAGCGATTACGTGCTTTCCGAGCTTGACCGTGCCAAGCGCGCCAAGGATACCGCAGGCTACGCCACTGAGCTTGATGCGGCGCGTGCCAATATCCGCCGTTCGATGAAGGAAGCAGACGACCTGGTTAATCCCGTTGTCGATAAAAATGACAGGAATTACGTTCTTCCGCGCCCTCTTCGCGCGGGTGACGAGGTCATTATCATGACGGTCGACAGACGCGGCACGCTTCTTGCCGACCCCGACAGTAAGGGCAACGTCACGGTGAAGACAGGCCTCATCAACACCAAGACGAATATCAAGAACCTCAAGCTCTGTGAGGATTCCGAGACAGCCGCCAAGAAGGATGCGCGTAAAAACGAGCGTCGCATACAGTCGGTGGCACAGCATTTCAAAATGGAGATCGACCTGCGCGGCATGACAGGCGAGGAAGCCTGGGCGGCCGTTGACCGTTATCTTGACAACGCCATTCTCTGTGCCATGCATTCGGTACGCCTGATCCACGGCAAGGGTACAGGCGCTCTGAAGCGCTTTCTCTGGGATGCTTTACGCACCGACGGTCGCGTGAGATCCTACCGCCTCGGCGTTTACGGCGAAGGTGACGGCGGTGTGACGGTCGTTGAGCTGAAGTGAAAAGAGACAAGCTTTAAGGTATTGTTTTCAATGAGGCGCTGTTCCGATCATTTCGGCGGGCTTTTATCAAAAGGGGCTGTCTCAAATTGTTTTTTTGAAACAGCTTTCTATACAAAAGCAATAAAAAATCAAGGTCATCCATTCGAGAGACCTTGATTTTTTTGTTAAGGTTGCACATAGCACTCACCTTTTGTTCATGCTATAAGACAGCTCCTTTTTCAGAGCTTATTGTCACCTGAGAGCAAAGAGCTTCGGAACTTTTTTCTCAAGCGTTTTGCAAAAAGGCGCATAATGCGTCAAAATCGCCGTGAGGATAGACGGTTATATCCTTATTTTCTTTGTTAATGAGGCAGTCGGTCAGCAAAAAGACCTTCATGCCGAGCGTTTTGGCCACCATATCCTCGGTGGCGTCGTTGCCGACCATGAGGCATTCCTCTGCCGTAACGCCGAGGGAGGCGAGCAGGTCGCGAAAATAGGCGGGATCGGGCTTACAGTGGCGTGAATTTTCATAGGTGGTGACGAGCTCAAAGCTGTTTTTGTCAAGCCCTGCCCATTTGATACGTTTATCGGTGGCAACGGCAGGGAAGATGGGATTGGTGGCGAGGGCAATGCGCTTGCCCGCGGCTTTGAGGCGACTCACTATCTCTCCTGCCCTGGGCGTGAAGCCGCAGGCGGATCGCGCCTTATCAAACTCGTTTTCATAAAACTGCGCAAAGATCGGCTCATCGTCCCGCGCGTCCTGCTTATTCAGTGCGGCAAACGCCTGCCAGAAAACAGTTTCGTTGGTGGCATTGCCGTTATTATGCATCATGGCAAGCGTGCCTGCCCAAACGCCCTTGACGAGCATTTCGGGATCGTAGCCGTGAGGTGCCATGAAAGTGGCGAGGTTTTTGAAATAGCGATTGACAAAATCGTCCTGATCCATTGGCAGAAGCGTACCGTCCAGATCGAAGAGAACCGTTGTGATCTTCATGGGGACTCCTTTTTTAATGTTTAGCAGTATTTTTCAGCCCTTCGAGGAGAAAGGCGAAGCTGTAGCGGAAGCGACGCACCGCCTCTTCCTTAGGCAGATCTCGGGCAACGGCATCGGCGTTATAGCCGCGGCAGAAGCACCAGATCGAATAGCTCAACGCCTCTGAATCGACCTTTTGTATGTATCCTCCTTCGATCGCCAGATCAATGAGCTTTTTGATCTCGTCCATCCAGTGGCTGTAATTGCTGTCGGTGATCGAGTCGTTTTCAAATACATACTGATTAAAGTGCATTTTGGTGTCGTAGGAGGCGATGAGGGCGGTGACGACAAGCTCCATGACCTGCTCGAAAAAGTCCTTGCTGCCGTCAAAGGAGGAAAGCGCGCTTTCCCGTACCTTGTTGACGGTGTTTTTGTAGATCGTCTCAAGTACCTCTTCGATATTGTGGAAGCGGTTGTAAAACACGCGGTTGGAAATGCCGAGCGACTGCAAGACCTTTCGGACAGTAATATCGTGTGCGCCGTTTTCCATGACCATGCGTTCGACAGTTTCAAGGATCGTATCGGACATGGCATCGCGGATCAGCGCGCCGGTTTCGTTTTCCATTCAAAAGCCCTCCTTGTTTCTGTCTGCCTTTAGCACACTGTGTGCTATTTCATTATAGCGCAGTAGAGTCAAAAAGTCAAGTGAGAAAAGATGTTTTGGCAAAGACTTTGGCAAAGACGAAGGGTGATTACACAATGACCCCTGACAGAGCGAAGTATCTGTCAGGGGTGTTTTGTCGTTTTATGGCGTGCCTTTTTTCAGGCTCTTGACGAAGGCGTCGATGCCCTGCAGGGCTTTAGCGATGTGGGAGACAGAATAGGCGTAAGAGATGCGCGCAAAGCCCTCGCCCGATTCACCGAAGGCTGTTCCCGGAACGATGGCAACGTTATAGCCGTATAAAAGCTTCTCGCAGAACGCCTCGGAGCTGAGGCCGAAGCCTGCGATCTTCGGGAAGACATAAAACGCGCCCTCCGGCGCAAAACAGTCAAGCCCGATCTCTTCAAGCCCTTTGAGGATATAGTGGCGACGGCGGTCGTATTCCGCTTTCATCTCTTCGATGTCGGGATCTCCGTTTTTCAGCGCCTCGATCGCGGCGAACTGACTTTGTGTCGGCGCACACATGATGGCGTATTGATGGATCTTGAACATTGCTGCCGTGATCTCCTTGGGTGCCAGGGTATAGCCCATGCGCCAGCCTGTCATAGCGTAGGATTTCGAGAATCCGCCGACGATGACGGTGCGCTCGCGCATGCCCTCCAGCGAGGCGATCGAGATATGCTTCTTGCCGTAGGTCAATTCGGCATAGATCTCATCCGATAAAACGGCGACGTTTGTATCGCGGAGCAGTGAGGCGATCTCTTCAAGCTCCTCCTTTTCCATGATCGCGCCCGTGGGGTTGTTCGGGAAGGGAAGAACGAGCAGCTTCGTTTTCTCATTCAGGACAGAGAGGAGATCGCTTTTCGTCAATTTGAATTTATTATCTGCCGAAAGCGGCAGGCGGATCGGCGTGCCGCCTGCCATCGTGACGATCGGTGCATAGCAGACGAAGGAGGGCTC
>CAZYFC010000128.1:0-4101 GCA_964646715.1 uncultured Lachnospiraceae bacterium | reverse complement strand
TCTCGCCCTTTTTTACCGAGAAGGTAACCGAAGAGAGCGAGTCTGCGCCTGCCTTGCCGTAGCGGAGGCTTACGTTTTCAAAGCGCAGGATCTCGCCGCTTTCTTTCGCGGCGTAGGGAAGGGAGCCGTTTGCCATCGAGGGTTGTTTGTCAAGCACGGCGGCGATCCTGCCCGCTGAGGCAAGCGCCTTCGTGATGCTGATGATCAGCGAGGCGAATTTGATCAGCTCTACGAGGATCTGTGCCATATAGTTGTAAAGCGCGACTACCTCGCCCTGCGTCAAAGCGCCCGCTTCCACACGGATCGCACCCGAACGGATGAGAAGCAGCGTGGCGATATTGATGACGGTATAGGTGAGGGGATTCATCAGGTTGGAGATGCGTCCGACGAACTTCTGCATGGCGGCAAGTGCGTCGTTATGGGCGGAGAAGGCCTCGATCTCCTCGTCCTCGCGGCAGAAGGCGCGTATCACGCGCACGCCGCCGATATTTTCTCTCGTTGACAGGAGCAGGCGGTCGAGTCGCTGCTGTACCTTTTTGTAAAGCGGGATCGAGACGAGCATGATACCGAACACGATGACGAGCAGTATCGGGATCGCCACGGCAAAGGTGACGGCGGCGCGTCTGTCGACGATGAACGCCATGATCATTGCGCCGAACACCACGAAGGGCGCGCGCAGCAGGAGGCGCAGGGCGAGATTCGTGCCCGATTGCACCAGGCTGACGTCAGTCGTCATGCGTGTGATCAGCGTGGAATTGCCAAGCTCGTCGATATCGGCATAGGACAGCTTGCCGACGTGAGCGAACAGCGCGTGGCGCAGGCGTGTGGCAAATCCGACGGAGGCTTTGGCAGCAAAATACTGCGCCGTGACCGAAAAGGCAAGCCCCGCCGCGCCGAGCAGCACGAGGAAGAGGCAGGATTTGATCACAACGCCCTTGTCGGGCTCAGGCAAGGCAATGCCACTGTCGATGATCCTTGCCACGACAAGCGGCACGATCAGTTCGAGCGTTGCCTCGAACAGCTTGAAGAGCGGCCCGAGCAGGCTTTCCTTACCGTATCCTTTCATATATTTCAGCAGCTTTTTCATAAAGACATCCTCTTTTTCGTTAGCATAAGAGTATCATACCACAAAAAAGCGCCCGTGAAAAGGGCGTTTTGAAAATTTTTACCGAAATCAGGTGGGATCAAAGGCGCGTCCGGCAGGGAGGGGTAAAGGAAAGTTTGTGTGTCTTGCTGCTCTGATGCGGCTTTTTGCCTGAGGAGCTTCTGTAAAACAAAGTGGCTGAGGTTTTCAAAAAATGGCTGTGAAGTTCCATAAGTCGCTTGACTTGCATTTGATGCTGTGCTAAGATAGTAATGAGTGAACGGTCTTTTGGCCGTACATAAGCAATTGAAAGGAGCACTATTAATCTATGGAAGCACTCGTTGAAATCATGAAAAAAATGCAGCCCGAACTCAGTGAAGAGTATATCTCGCAGGGCTATGGTCGCGCTATTCTTATCGGCGTGATCATGGCTGCACTCGTGATTTTCGCCACCATCACCACAAAGCAGGCAAAAGGGCTCGGCATTACCGCCGGCATCCTGCAGATAGCAGGTGCGCTCGGCGCACACCTCTGGGTAGTCTATTTCTCCCGGATGGAAATGCTGAAGAAAATCACCGCCCCTACGCAGGAGCAGCTTGACCAGATGGTCTCCGACTACTATGCAGAGAATATTCCGAAAATTCTTCTTTACTGTCTCGGCATGGTACTCGTTATTCTTGCAGCCGTCATGCTTCTCATCTTCACACTCAAGCTCATGAAGGTGCGCCCGAAGATCCTCTCGGTCTTTGCCTTCATCCTCGTGCTTCTCCGCCTTGTCTTTTTCGCACCTATCAACACCTTCAACCTGCTCTCGCAGGCAACTGAGGCAACGCAGAGATCCTGGGATATCGTGACGATTGTTATAGCGATCATCCCCGCGCTTCTCGTCGGCGTCGTCGGTCTGGTCTCCCTGATCGGGAAGACGCCTGCCATGCCCGAAGCCCCTGCCGTTACCGCAGAGGAGAGCAGCGAAGCCACCGCCGAGGAAGCCTCTGCCGAATAAGCATTTTCTCAACTGAAAAAACGGACAGCTGTGCGGCTGTCCGTTTTTGTTTTCTGCTTAACCGTGACGGCTTTTCTTCGTTCTGCCGTTATTGCATAAAGGCGGCAGACAGGCGTTAATCGTCGTCCTTCTCCAGACTGCGGCGATACTGCGAAAGCTGTTTTTCTTCTTTGGCTCGGAGCTTTTCAAGCGTCGCCATGTTTTCTATCATCAATTTGACGATCTTTTCAAGTGAGGAGTTGGGCGAATAGTCTGCAACGCAGACGTAATTGATGCGGTCATCATCCACGAGGGGCTTGACAGTCTCGCTCTTGCCGGAGGCGTAGAGCGCAATAGACTTTCCGCCGCGCTCCTTGACCAGCTTCATGCAGGGAATGTCGGTCAGCCCGTCACCGATATAGATCATGTTGCGGTAGGCAATGCGGCGCAGGCTCTTATCCTGCATGCGGTTGAGATTGTAATCGTCGGTCACGTCAAGAATGCCCTTGGAGATGCGGTAGATATACTGTGTCTTCAGCGTGTAGTTGATCGCCAGCGCGGGCCAGATCGCCTCGCCGTTTTCATCGTACATATAGCGGCAGGCATAGATCCGCTTGAAATATTTGGCGATCGGCGTGCCCTGAATGATCTCGTAAGTGCCGGAAGAGATGATGTAATGCTCAACGTTCACGCCGAGAGCTTCGCCATAGCGATTGATGCGGTCAAACCAGGTGGCTACGCCGCGATACAGCACCACGTTCTCGCCGCACTTTTTCAGGTAGTCCTCGGTAAGCGCGATGCCCTTTTCCTTACACTTTTTGATCATCACGAACATATAGGCGAGAATCTTTTCCACCTCGTGTTCTTCCGTCACCTTGCCTGCCTCACCCCAGAAGGACTGTGAGGTCATATCAAGATTTTTGATGAAATCATACTCCTGCATATCCGTCGTGCAGAGCGTTTTGTCAAAATCATACAGAATGCCAATGGTCGTTTTTGCCATATCGATCCCTCCGTTTTGTACTTTCATACCGGTTTCGTCTTCATTTTACCACAGAATGGGAATAAAATCAAGCATAAATTGATCGGCAGGCTTTGACAGGCTTCGGCAGCCTTTTCCCACTCTTGCAAAATGCAAAAAAATGTGATATACTGTAGAAGGTAAGACGAAAGACGCGAAAAAGCCACGGCCTTCGCCTCCCCGTCCTGTCCGATTTAACCGTTCAATTCAATAAGATGGGAGAGTGTTTTCTGTGACAAAAGAAACCGTTGTATCCGAGCTGCACCGATCTTGCGAAGAAATCGGTCTTCTGCCTACCCTTTACGCCGCCTTCGGCCCCTCTCTTCGCTTCAGTATGCCCTACAGCCTTGCGGCATGTAATACCCCGCTTGACACGCTTGATTTCTCGGTGCGTGCCATGAACGCTTTAAAGCGCGCGGGCTTATCCACCATTGGCAATATCATCGATTGCATTCAGCGCGAGGAGCTTGCCCATATCCGTAACCTCGGCAGGAAGACGGTCAACGAGATCGGCACGCGCCTTCTCGTCTTCGGCTTCGAGCACCTGAACGAAAAAGACAGGAAAGCCTTTCTTGCCGATCTTATCGACCTTAACTGCTCATAATGCCGTTTCACCGGCTCATTCGGTCAAGCAGCCGCCGTTATGACACGCGTCATAACGGCGGCTGTTTTTTTATATGGCATTATTCTGTGCGAAGGGCTTCGACAGGGTCCTTCTTGGCGGCAAAGCCGGAGGGGATAAGACCTGAGATCATCGTAAGGAGCACGCTGATCGCCACGAGAATGACGGCGTGAAGCGGCTTGATGAAGGCGCTCAGGTTGTAGACGCCCGAGAAGAAGTGGATGATCATATTGATCGGGATGCACAGCAGCAGTGAGACGCCTATACCGATCAGGCCTGCGGCAAGACCGACGATGATCGTTTCGGCGTTGAAGACGAGCGAGATATCCCGCTTGGACGCGCCGATCGAGCGCAGGACGCCGATCTCCTTGGTGCGCTCCAGCACCGAGATA
>CAZYFC010000127.1:0-4295 GCA_964646715.1 uncultured Lachnospiraceae bacterium | reverse complement strand
CTCGTCGCGCACCTCAGTTCTCCAAGAGATAAAAAAGCAATATCCTTTGCCGTTTACAGCACCTGCCCCTCGTGGTGGGTGCTGTTTTGTTGTATTCTCCCCTGTCGCTTTTTCATCTCCGTCGAACCTCGGTTTTTGAAGCACAGCTTCAAAATTCGGGCTAAAAATATGCCCCCGGCATATTTTTCACGCCCTCACAGTTCTCGAGCTTGCATATTTATTTCACGTATCTACCGACTATCTGTTCGGCATTTCCACCTCCTCCGTTATTTCGGTTTCCGGACTCACTGACCGCGAGATCGCTTCCGTGATAGAAATCGTCAACTGTTATCGATTAAATCACGAATCAGACACCTTCGACACATAAAAAAACTCCTTGGGGAAAAACTATTTTCAAAAGTTTATTCCAAGGAGTTTTTTATGACAAATATCAACGAAATCGATCTGCTTAACTACGTCAGACAGAACGCCGAGGCGGCACTCAACGGCATTGATATGGTGGAAGGCTCTATCAGAAGCACCGAGCTGGCTTCGCTCATCGCGGGACAGAAGACCGAGTATCACACCCTATATTCGGAAGCTGACGCCCTGCTCCGCCGCAAAAACGGCACGCCCGAAAACATGTCCACCATGTCCAAGGTATCAGCACAGGTCATGGGCAACATGAAAAAGCTGACCTATCACGACGACCGTGACATCGCTGACACGATGATCAACGGCACCACAATGGGGATCAACAAGCTGACAAAACACATGCACGAGTATACGGGCAACGACAAGGAAGTCACCTCCATCGCCGACAGGGTCATTGCTTTTGAAGAAAATTGCATCGAGGAACTGAAGCCTTATCTGTAAAAAAAGCCCCGCAGTGCCAATTTGTAATAATGCACTGCGGGGCTTTTTTCGTTATAATCAGGTATTCTTGATAATGATCTGCTCGATCACGTCTGCGGCGTGCTCGCAAAGATCGCAGCAGTTTTCAAGGCTCTCATAGACCGCCTTCGTGCCGATCAGCACCTTAGCAGAAACGTCGGAATCGAAGAGGGCGCGGATAGCGTCAACGTAGATCTCATCCGCCTGCGCTTCAATATCGTTGACCGCTATGATATGTGTGCGCAGCTTTTCGGGCTTCTTGAAATTACGAAGCTCGGTAGAGGCCAGGCAAAGCGCTTTGACACACTTATCAACCTCTTTGCTGAACTTAACGATACCCTCGGGAAGAGCAAGAAGGTGATACATCTTAAGATCCATGATGACCTCGTCTATCGCATCCGTGATATCGTCGTTGATCTGCACGAGACGGAGAATGTCCTCCTGATCGATGGGCGTCATAAATTCAACCATCAGCTTCTTTACAATGTCGTGATGCACACCGTCGGCGGCGTGCTCGATCTCGTGCATCTTCGTCTTATATTCATCGATCTTTTCAGGTTCATAACTTCCGATCACCTCGCAAAGGTAGGTGGAGGCCTGTGCAGCATACGCAAGCTGCTGTTCGATCAGCTTGAAATAGTCGTTCGAGTTTTTTCTTGCCATAATCCGTTATCCTTCCTAATCAATAAAACTAATCTAAAAATCGATCCGATGCGCTTACGCGAAGATCCACATGAAGAGGTGTGCCATGCCGAAGCCGAGAAGACCGCATCCGGGGAAGGTGAACACCCAGGTCAGCACCATTTCCTTGACGACACCCCAGTTGACTGATTTCACTCTCTTGGCCGCTCCGACACCCATGATGGCGGTGGTCTTCGTGTGCGTGGTGCTGACGGGAAGACCTGTCAAGGAGGAAAGAAGCAGACAGAGGGTTGCGGAAAGGTCGGCAGCAAAGCCCTGATACGGCTTCATTTTCACCATATCCATACCGACACTCTTGATAATACGGTAGCCGCCGATAGAAGTGCCGAGTGCCATGACCAGCGAGCAAACGATCATAAGCCAGATCGGCACGTCGAAGGTCGAAATACCCGCCTCACCGTTTGAAAGCGCGGCGCCGAGAAGGAACACTGCCATAAATTTCTGGCCGTCCTGCGCGCCGTGCATAAATGCCATTGCTGCGCCGCCTGCGATCTGCGCCTTCGAAAAGAACCGCTCGGATCTCAGTCGATTGGTGTTGCGGGCACAAAGCACTGTGAGCTTTGCGGAAGCAAAGCCCAGACCGAAGCCGAGAAGCGTGGAAAGCACGATACCGAAAAGAACCTTCAGCCATGCGGCACCGCTGATACCCGAAATGCCGCCCGAAACGGCAATCGCCGCGCCCGAAAGGCCTGCGATCAAGGCGTGACTTTCGCTCGTGGGGATACCGAAATACCACGCCGCCGTCGCCCAGACAACGATTGCCGTCATAGCAGCACAAAGACCGATCAGGGCGATCTTGGGATCGTTTCCGAAGTTGACCATGCCGCCGATGGTATCCACGACCGCGCGGCTGACAAGCGTCATGACGAGCACACCTAAGAAGTTGAAGATCGCCGCCATGATAATGGCGGGACGCACGCCGATCGCGCGCGTCGAAACGCAGGTAGCAATGGCGTTGGGTGCATCCGTCCATCCGTTCACAAGAATGACGCCGAGCGTCAGAATGGTCGACACCAGCAGCATTGGATTAGAGAACATCTGCTGAACAAACTCTACAAGACCCATAATCAATACCGTCCTATATTTTAGAACATGGGCTTTGAAAACCAAAGCTTACTGAAATTATACCATAGCCTCGGTCTTTTGTCAAGAAATTATCAATAAAACCTGCAACAGTTTTGTGATTATCCCATCAGCTTCTCATAAAAAGGATCAGCACGTCGGCTAAAACGTGCTGATCTTGATTCTTATTCGGAAATATCCTCAACGAGGATCTCGATAACCTTGTTTTCGTCTTTCGTCACAACGGACTTATCGCGCTCTGCAAGAAACTTGGGAGCGACCTGAGGGAAGAGCGCGCACGAAAGCACGTCTTCATCACTCTTGGTGATATCCTTGTATTCCTCACGGTACTTATCGAGTTCGGGCTCAATAAGGTCGGCAGGACGGCAGGTGATGACCTCGTCGTCACCGATCGCCTTCTTTCTGACCTCCTCGTTCACCTCGCCGGGAAGCATACCGTATTCGCCGCGTAAGAGCGCCTTCGATTCCTTGGTCACCATCTTGTAGCGTTCACCCGCAAGGACGTTCAACACGGCCTGGCTGCCGACGATCTGGCTGGTAGGCGTAACGAGCGGAGGATAACCGAAGTCGGCACGGACTCTCGGCACTTCGGCAAGCACCTCGTAGTATTTGTCTTCGGCCTTCGCCTGCTTGAGTTGGGAAATGAGGTTGGAGAGCATACCGCCCGGAACCTGATACAGAAGCGTATTGGGATCGACGTTCAGCACCTTGGGGTCAAGGCTTCCCTGCTCCTTAAGCTTCACGGCAACCTTTCTGAAGTGTGCGGCGATGCCGCTCAGATCGTTGAGGTCAATGCCGGTATCGTATTCAGTACCCTGAAGGGTAGCAACGATTGCCTCGGTCGAGGGCTGTGACGTGCCGTTGGCAAGGGGGGAAAGCGCGGTATCAATGATATCAACACCTGCCTGAACAGCCAGAAGATAGGTCATATCGCCTGTACCGGTGGTATTGTGTGTATGCAGGTGGATCGGCACCTTGACCTTCGCCTTGAGAGCCTTGACGAGAGAATACGCGTCGTAGGGCAAAAGAAGATTCGCCATATCCTTGATACAGATCGTATCCGCACCCATCGTCTCGAGCTTCATGGCGAGGTCAACGAAGTATGCCTCGTTATGCACGGGACTGACGGTGTAGCTGAGTGCCGCTTCAACGTGACCGCCGTATTTCTTGGTCGCGCGGATGGCAGCTTCCATGTTACGCACGTCGTTCAGCGCGT
Organism: uncultured Lachnospiraceae bacterium; assembly: GCA_964646715.1. Lineage (GTDB taxonomy): Bacteria > Bacillota > Clostridia > Oscillospirales > CAG-272 > RGIG1993. The sequence goes on along the minus strand of CAZYFC010000127.1, from coordinate 421 downwards.
CAAAAATACGGATCACGTCGATACCGTTTTCGATCGATTTCTTAACGAAAGCATCCACAACGTCATCGGCATAATGCTTGTAGCCGAGCAGATTCTGTCCGCGAAGGAGCATCTGCAGCTTGGTGTTCGGCATGGCCTTGCGAAGCTGACGAAGTCTCTCCCACGGATCCTCGGAAAGGAATCGCATACAGGAGTCGAAGGTTGCACCGCCCCAGCATTCAAGAGACCAATAACCGACCTTGTCGAGCGCTTCGCACGCGGGAAGCATATCCTCGAGGCGCATTCTGGTTGCGGCCTGCGACTGATGCGCGTCACGCAAAATGGTATCGGTAATAAAAACTTTTTTTGTCATAATTAATCTTTCCTTTTCTGCGAGCTCATAGAAAAAATGTGGTTACACAGCTACTTCGTATTGCATAGT
>CAZYFC010000126.1:0-4303 GCA_964646715.1 uncultured Lachnospiraceae bacterium | reverse complement strand
AGACGGTTTATCCATTTTGTTGATCGCCACGATGACATCGACACCAGCAGCTTTTGCATGGTTGATCGCTTCTACGGTCTGAGGCATAATGCCATCGTCTGCAGCAACGACGAGAATGGCAATATCTGTTGCCATTGCCCCACGCTGACGCATAGCAGTGAAAGCCTCGTGACCGGGTGTATCAAGGAAAGTGATATCCTTATCGTTGATCTTAACGCGGTATGCACCAATATGCTGGGTAATGCCGCCGGCCTCGCCTGCGGTAACACTTGTGTGACGGATCTTGTCGAGAAGCGATGTTTTTCCGTGGTCAACATGACCCATGACGCAAACAACAGGGGCTCTTTCAAGAAGCTCGTCTTCTTTGTCTGCGCTTTGTTCAAAGAGCTTTTCTTCTATCGTAACAACGACTTCACGCGTAACGATTGCACCCAACTCTGTGCCGATATACTCAGCAGTGTCAAAGTCAATGACCTGGTTGACGTTTGCCATTATGCCGAGCATCATGAGACGCTTGATCACCTCGGCGGCGGTCACTTTCAGGCGCAGTGCAAGGTTACCCACGGTTATCTCGTCGGGAACGGTGATAGAAAGCTGCTGTTTAACGACAGGCTGTTTGAGTTGAGGCCCCTTCTTGCCGCTCGACTTATAGCCGCCTTTATAGCCGGAAGGCTCAGGCTTGCCTTTGCCCTGCGTCTGTCCGGGCTTATTGCTCTTGTTCTTGAACTTTTGCTTCTGAGACTCGTAGGGGACGTCAGAGCTGTAACGCTCAAGCTTTTCATCGTACTTGGCGAGGTCTACGCTCGAGGTTCTGGTGTCAACCACTCTCGTGCCCGCCTTGTGACCAAAGATGTTCGAAGCAATGGCAGGAGTATTTTCGTTCGAAACGGTCTTTCTCTGGGGGATATTCGTTCCGGGAGTTTTCTCGGGCTTTTTCTTATCGCTATCCTTTTTGTTCTGAGGCTTGTCGAAGGTGACGGGGGTGGCAAAACGATCCTTGGGTTCATTTGCCTTCTGTCTTGCCTGCTGCGCAGCAAGCTTTGCGGCCTTTTCGGCAGCAGCCTTTTCGGCGGCAGCCTTCTCAGCGGCAGCCTTTTCGGCAGCGGCCTTCTCGGCGGCAGCCCTCTCAGCGGCGGCTTTCTCAGCAGCTGCCTTTTCGGCAGCGGCTTTTTCGGCGGCAATTCTTTGCGCCTCTTCCCTCCTTCGAATTCTTTCCTCGGTCTCAACGCGAATATAGGTTTTACCTGCAAGGTAAGCGTTCAGATCTTCCGTTTGATTGACGCGGGTAAAATGGTTCATTACAAAGCTGTATTCTTCGTCGGAAAGAGCGGAGGAAGAGCCCTTCGTTCCGAATCCGTTTGCAGAAAGAAGCTCTATAATATCCTTGCTTCTTAAATTAAGCTCCTTGGCAAGAGTGTTCAGTTTAGTACCGGCTGTCAACATCGGTTACACCTCCTTCGGGATTTCAATAGATTCGGTGGCTTTAAGGCGAGATACGATCAGATCGGCAAAGCCCTGATCAAAAACGGCGATACATGAAATATAATAGGATGCGCCTATAGCATGTGAGAACTGATCCATGTTATATTGAACCTCAAGACAATCCACCCTGTGATGCTTCGATGCCGCAAGGATCATCTTTTTCGTATTACGAGATGCATCGTCGGCAACTAACACGAGATACGGCTTGTTGTCACTGCGGATAAATGTGGAGACAAGATTTGTTCCCGACATAATCTTGCCCGCTTTTTTGGCAAGTCCGAGCGTTGACAGTACTTTATCGTTCATTCGTTATGAGTTCACCTTCAAGTCTTTCATAAACTTCATCCGGAATGGAGCATTCCAAATTTTTTTCAATTCTTTTTGATTTAATGGCCTTCTTCAAGCAAGCGGCGTTGCGACAGACGTAAGCGCCCCTGCCAGACTTCTTTCCGCCGAAGTCCAGGCTGACCTCCCCCTCAGGAGAACGGACGACGCGAATGAGCGCGCGTTTTTCAAACGACTGCATACATCCCAGACAACGGCGAAGAGGCACTTTTTTATTTTTGGCGGTATCGGACATCGTTACACCTCCGATCGGTTCTCAGGTCAAGACACTATCAAAAGCCTGCGGTTTTGATATCGATCTTGATGCCTGTCAGCTTAGCTGCAAGACGTGCGTTCTGCCCTTCTTTTCCGATGGCAAGAGAAAGCTGATCGCTGTCAACGAACACCTGGCATGAACGTTCGCCGTCCATGATGACTTCATTGACGGTTGCGGGAGAAAGTGCTGCCTTAACGAATTCTTCGGGCTGTTCGCTGTACTTGATAATGTCAATCTTCTCGCCGCCGATCTCTGCAACGATATTGTTGATACGCATACCGCGATTACCAATGCATGCGCCGACAGGATCAACCCCTTCAACACGCGCAGCAACGGCGATCTTGGTTCTTGATCCCGCTTCGCGGGTGATCGCTTTGATCACAACGGTACCGTCCTTGATCTCGGGTACTTCGATCTCGAAAAGACGCTTGACCATGTGAGGATGCGTTCTCGAAAGCGTTACGATTGGTCCCTTCATCTCCTTGCGAACTTCCATGACGAATACCTTGATATGCTCGCCTACCGTAAATGACTCACCGGGGATCTGTTCGTTTTTCAGAAGAGTTGCATAACTTGTACCCGTGTCGACTACAACACTGCCGTTCACTTCATCGATCTTCTGCACGACAGCGGTAATGATCTCTTCCCGCTTATCTTCGTATTCGCGGATAATATTGCCTCTTTCAGCTTCGCGTATGCCCTGAATGATGACCTGCTTAGCCGTTTGTGCCGAGAGTCTTCTGAAATTCTTAGGCTTGACCTCGATCTCGGCAACGCCGCCGAGAACATATCTGCGGCTGATCTTTTTGGCAGCTTCAAGCGTGATCTGTGTTGCAGGATCTTCCACGACCTCGACGATATCCATCAGCTGATAGACCTTAACGTCTTTCTTAACGGGATCGATCGAGACGCGGACATTACTTCCGCCGTTCTCTCTCTTGAACGCACTGATCAGTGCCGCCTCTACTTTTTCAAGCATGTATTCCTTCGGAATTCCGTTTTCTTTTTCGAGAATATCGAGAGCGGTAAAAAATTCGCTGTTCATTTGATTTAACCGTACCTTCCTTCGTAATCCAGTATATTCGTGAGATGCGATCAGAAATCGCAGTAAACGTTTGCCTTGGCGATATCTGCAAACTTGAATTCATACGGAGTCGTACCCTCTGTAACCGTAATGACCGAAGCATCTTCGTTGCAGGAGAGTATGCCGATATATTCCTTACGCTTGTTGACGGGCGCAAAAAGCTTTACCGAGATCTTTTCGCCGACAAGAGCGAGATAATGCTCCTTCGTGCGGATATCGCGTTCAAGTCCGGGAGAAGAAACGTCGAGATAATACGCCTCCTCGATCGGATCTGCCTCGTCGAGAAGCGGGTCGATTGCTCGATGAACGGTTTCGCAATCGTCGATATCAACACCGTTTTCGCTGTCGATGGTGATGGTTAAGTGAAAGTCAGAGCCTATCTTTTTATATTCGATATCCCAGATATCGAAGCCGAGACGGTTGACCGTTTCAGAGATCGCCTCACGTACTGCGGCAATAACCTTTCCACCGCTTTTTGCCATTTTTCTACCTCATCTCATAAAAATGGAAGAGTGTTTTCACGCTCTTCCATCCATTACCAATCTTATTTTTCTATATTATACCACAAAGAAAACTGCTTTGCAATACTTTTTAATAAAAAAATGAGAAATCTTTCATCGTTTTTACACATAAAACAAGGGCAATTTGCCCAAAAGACCGCAAATAATCGTACAAAAAGTCGGGGCGAATTTACTCCTCAGCGGTTTCTGCTGTAGATTCTTCGGCGCTTACGTCAGACTCAAAGACATCCTCGCTGCAAGGCGCTGCATAAGATTCGTTTTTGGCGCCGCATTTTCCGCAGAAGGCGCTTTTCAGGCTGATCTCGGCATGGCAATTGGGACAAACGACCACTTTTCTGAGCTTTCTACAATCCTCTTCAAGCATCGCAATCTCCTCCGAGAGCAGTTTCACTTTATCAATAGCAGCGGTAACATCAGCAGCATAAGTCTCGCCCAGAACCTCTTTTTCTATAACAGTTTTGCCGAGAGCAAGACAGATCTCGTCAACCTCTTCCTCTTTTTTTGATATGCGGTATTTCAGTTTTTGTACTTCTACCGTATCGTCGAGTTTGTCGAATGCTTTTTTAGTCCCTCTTTTAAGACTGTCAAGAATAGTTTTGATTGCCATAATAACCT
>CAZYFC010000125.1:0-4377 GCA_964646715.1 uncultured Lachnospiraceae bacterium | reverse complement strand
AATGATCGAGGAGGATGAGATCAGAAGGTTTTCGGGGCCGTGATGGGCAAGCTCACTGATGTCCATGAGATCGTTCGTCATTCTCGACATGATCTTGCCCGTTTCGTGGTTATCGTAGAAGCTGAAGGGCAGTTTTTCAAGATGGTTGAACATGTCGGAGCGCATCTCCGCCTGCATTCTGACGCCCATGACATGGCCGTAATACTGTACGAAATAGTTCAGAAGCATGCGTATGAAATAGATAGCGAACAGCGCGATGCCTGCCACTACGATCATGCGGATGTTGCGGTTGGGGATGAGGTCGTTCAGCATCCGCCGTGTGATGATGGGGTAGACGATACCGATCATTGCCACGAAAAACGAGGCGAGCATATCAAGAATAAAGATCAGTTTGTGCGGTTTATAGTAGTGTATAAAGCGTTTAAGCATGGAAGTACCTCTTTTTTCTATATCGCCTGTATTGTAGCATGCTGTGTTGCTTTTTGTCAAGGAAAAGAACAGCCCTTTTTTGAAAAAGGCTGTTCTCAGAGCTTTTATTTGTCCTTTGCGAGCTTGCGCGCGATATATTCGTCGTAAGTGATCTGCATATCGTAAAAATGGCCCGCCGTTACGTCGATAATGCGGTTGGAGACGGTTTGTACGAATTGGTGGTCGTGCGAGGTGAAGAGAAGCACTTCGGGAAAGCGGATCAGCCCGTCGTTGAGGGCAGAGATCGATTCGAGGTCGAGGTGGTTGGTCGGCTCGTCGAGAATCAGGACGTTTGCGCCCGAGAGCATCATTTTGCAGAGCATCATGCGCACCTTTTCGCCCCCTGAAAGCACCGACGCTTTCTTGTGTACTTCATCCCCCGAGAAAAGCAGTCTGCCAAGCCAGCTTCTGACGTCCGACTCGTAGACGAGGTCGGAATAGCCTCTCACCCAATCGACGAGCGAGTCCTCACAGCCGTCGAAATAGGCGGTATTATCGGTGGGAAAGTAGGAGAAGGAGGTGGTGACACCCCATTTGTAGCTGCCCTCGTCCGGCTCCAGCTCACCTGCGAGGATGCGGAAGAGCGTGGTGCGTGCCACGGGGTCGTCGCCGATGAAGGCGATCTTATCGTGCGGATGGACGGTGAAGGAGACCTTATCAAGGATCTTTTTGCCGTCGATCGTTTTGGAAATGCCGTCCACAACCAAAACGTCCTTGCCGATCTCGCGGTTTGGCTTGAAATCCACGAAGGGGAAACGGCGTGAGGAGACTCCCTCGTCTTCAAGCGTGATGTTGTCAAGCAGCTTCTTGCGGCTGGTCGCTTGCTTTGATTTCGAGGCGTTTGCCGAGAAACGCGCGATAAACTCGGTGAGCTCGCGGATCTTCTGCTCTGCCTTCTTATTCTGCTCGCGAATCTGTCTTTGGCGGATCTGGGTGTATTCGTACCAGAAGTCGTAGTTGCCCACCACCGTCGTGATCTTGCCGAAATCGACATCCACGATATGCGTACAGACCTTATTGAGGAAGTGGCGGTCGTGCGAGACGATGATGACGGTGGAATTGTCAAGCCCCATCAGAAAGTCCTCAAGCCATGCGATGGTCTCAAGGTCAAGATGGTTGGTGGGCTCGTCCATCAGGAGGATATCGGGATTTCCAAAGAGCGCCTGCGCCAGAAGCACCTTGACTTTGACGTCACCCGAGAGGGTGGACATGAGGGCGTAGTGGTATTCGGTGGTGATGCCGAGATCGTTCAGAAGGATCTCGGCGTCGCTCTCGGCGCTCCAGCCGTCAAGCTCGGTAAAGCGCTCCTCCAGCTCGCAAAGAAGCATGCCCTCTTCTTCAGTCATGTCCTCTTTGGCGTAAAGCGCTTCTTTTTTGGCAATGATCGCACAGAGCTCCTCGTTGCCGTGTAAGACTGTGTCAAGGACGGTGTAATCGTCGTAGAGATAGTGATCCTGCTTCAGGACAGAGATGCGCTCCTTGGCATCGCGGATGACCTCACCCTTGTCAGGCTCAAGCTCGCCCGAAAGAATCTTCAGAAAGGTGGATTTGCCCGCACCGTTTGCACCGATTATGCCGTAGCAGTTACCGGCTGAAAAGGTGAGGTCGGCATGATTGAAAAGAGATCTGCCGCCGTATTGCAGACCGACATCAAGTGTTTTGATCATGGTTGCTCCTATTAGGTAGTGACAGTTCAGTACCGCCTGTTTTACAGGCGGTACTTGTGGATTACGCGAGAATTAAATTTAACAGCCAATAGAGTATCGGAATGACGGCAACTGAGAGGAGCGTCGATCCCAGCGTATAAGCAACGGCGCTATCGGTATCGCCGTTATACTGATCGGCAAAGGTTGAGGCGAGACCTGCCGTCGGCATGACGAAGGCCACGAAGGTGCCGAGGATCATTTCATCCGAGATGGGCAAGAACGTACCGAGCAGAAAAACAAGCGCGACGGCAAGGATGGGAAAGAGAAGGATGCGTACCGCCGTGACGTAGTACATGCTGCCGTTCACGAAGAGCTTTTTAATGGGGACGCCCGCGAGCTTCATGCCAAGCACCGTCATTGAGAGGGCAGTGACAATACTGCTGAAGTAGGTGGAGTATTCCTTGACGGCGGGAACGAATTCGGCAAGGCCGCTGAGATTCAGGATCACGCCGACGATAAACGCGATGAGGACGGGGCTGAGCAGCACTTTTTTGAGACTGATCGTTTGTCTGTCACCCGAGACACTGTAGATGCCGAGCGAGAAGAGCATGACGTTGTTTATGATATTCAGTACCACGAGAAAGGTGATGACTGCGGGCTGCGTTTCTCCGAAGACTGCATTGGCAAGCGGAATGCCCAAAAAGCCGTTGTTTGCGAAGGTCATAGCAAAGCGCATCATGCCCTTTTTCTTTTCGTCGCCTACCTTCCTGCAGAGAAGACCCGACACGAAGAACATAAGGAACGTGAAAACAACGCCTACTACGGCGAGGATCGCCATAGAGGTGGCAAACTCCTTGGAAAAACTGACGTTCAAGGTACTTGTCAGGATCATGAAGGGAAGAGCAACATAGGTCAAAAGCTTTGAAAGAGGGGCTGATTCCTTTGAGGAGAGCAGTTTTGTCTTGACGAGGATATAGCCGGGTACTGCCAAAAGGACGAATACGACGACGTTTTTCAGCATGATAAGAAGTGCATCCATGGCTTCACCGCCTTTTTGGGGAAATTACATCATAGTATAGCACAGTTTTGACGGTTTTGCAAGGCTTTTTTGCTCCTTGCGAAAAGTTGACACCGTGGTATCTTTCTGATCACAGCAGCCCGTCTCGGTATCATAGTAATAGCCGCGGTAACGGAAGGAGCTTTGGTCGTGCAGATAACTCGATGCACCCAACCGTAGCCGCGCGGCTACGGTTGGGGCTCTTTTTATCCCTCGCGATAGGAATACGCCATTGTCCCGATGACGCTTTCCACTGTTCTGAGTTGTCCGAAGCAAGCAATGGCGTGAAATGATTATTTCATCATAACACTCTTTTGCTTTGAACGACACTTCACAGCAGATTTTGCTTTTTAAGAAATCTAATCCCGAACATGATGTCGTTGTCCAAATGATCGTGCTGTGCTTTAGCATAGTACACAGCCTGGTCAAACAGCCACTCGTCTTCTACTTTAGGGAAATCTGGATAATTTCCCAAATACACCAAGCGTCCTGTCTCCTCTGTGTTTTCTTTTCCCTTAAAGATGGTAAGACGGTACACCAGCTTGGGTCTGTACGTTATATTAGGCAAAAATACAAGTCTGGCAAAATCTTTCTCAGAGGGTAACGACATATCGGGCAAACATGCCACATGCACACGAAATTCTTTCTCTTGTTCATCTTTTTCGAGGACACGGTACACGACCCATTGATCGGGCTCGTTCTCGTTTTCTTTTTTCATCCGATAGGCACACACATCGTCTATTTGTGTTTTTTTCATTAGTTTTCTGAAAAACAGGGATGATTTCTTGGCTTGTCCTGTTAATCTTTCCCTTTGCTCTTGAAGGTTCTTCTTGAAGGATTCCTTCCATTCAAGAAACTCCGGATAACAACCTTCACACTGAAAGCGACGCACCAAGATATCGCTGTCCACAACCGTCAAAATCTTATTTTTAAGGCTGTCGGAAATTCTTTTTTCGTTTTCAAGATGTGCAATACCGAGACCGATGTACACCATAGGAGATTCATCTTCATCCTCCATGTCTTGCGAATATTCGGACAAGATCTCCTTTACCGTCATACCGTCTCCAAAGCAAGCAACTATATCGCCTACAATACTCATATTGACAATATCAAAATCCATGTGTGTCCTCCTATTATTCTATAAATTCAACACTTCCTTGAAGTTGTAGTATTCGTTTGTGGCAAAGTTGTATAAATAATCCCAAG
>CAZYFC010000124.1:0-4517 GCA_964646715.1 uncultured Lachnospiraceae bacterium | reverse complement strand
GGTGCTGATCACCGGTCTGTGCAATCCGCAGACCGTACGCACCGCACAGATGATGGATATGGGCTGTATCGTCTTCGTCAGAGGCAAAATGCCCCCTCCCGAGGTGGTGACGCTTGCCGAAAGAGCCGATCTCGTGGTGCTTGCCTCCAAGGAGAGAATGTACGTTGCCTGCGGCGTTTTGTATGCACACGGTCTTTCGGGAGGTAGCGTGCTCCATGGTTGATTTCGTAAGACTTGAATATGATATTGACGGTGAGAACTTCACCTCGGCGGGCGAGGCCTCGGTGATGGTGAAGCGCTCTCTGCGTCAGATGGGATTTGACCCCGAGATCATCCGCAAGGTCTCGGTCGCTATGTACGAGGGTGAGATCAATATGGTGATCCACGCCGAGGGCGGCAAGGCAACGGTTGACGTATACGACGACAGGATCGTCATCGTGCTTGCCGACAAGGGCCCCGGCATCCCCGATATCGCGCTTGCTATGCAGGCGGGCTATTCCACAGCCCCCGATAATATACGGTCGCTGGGCTTCGGCGCGGGTATGGGCCTGCCCAATATGCAGAAGTATACCGACGATATGTCGATCGAATCGACGGTAGGCGTGGGCACGACCATCACGATGGTGGTCAACGTCTGAGGCCTTTACCCACTTAGAAAGAAGGTGACTTGTTTGATGAGCTTCAAGGATAACGGAAGTCCGTCCCTTTCGGCAGAGTATACCCATCCCAGCCAAGGGACACTCCGCCATTCGGTGACGCTTGACGTGAATAAATGCCGCGGATGCACCTCCTGCATCAAGCACTGCCCCACCGAAGCCATCCGTGTGCGCGACGGTCACGCCGTGATCGAAAATGAACGCTGCGTGGACTGCGGCGAATGCATCCGCGTCTGTCAATCCAAGGCGAAAAAAGCGAGCTACGATCGCTTTGAGGATTTCGCGGATTATAAATATAAAATCGCGCTTCCCGCGCCTGCCCTCTACGGTCAGTTTGAGGAGCTTTCCGAATTGGACGCTATGCTGTCAGCTCTCGTTGCGTGCGGTTTTGACGAGGTCTTCGAGGTGGCGCGTGCTGCTGAGATCGTCTCTGAATATACGAGAAAATATCTTGAGCGTCACGAAAATCTGCCTCAGCCGGTCATTTCCTCGGCATGCCCCGTGATCGTGCGCCTGATCGGCATTCGCTATCCGCTTCTTCTTGAGCAGGTGCTGCCGGTGATGGCACCCATCGAGGTGGCGGCACGCGTGGCACGGAAGGAGGCACTTGCTAAGCACCCTGAGCTTTCGGATGACGATATCTGCGTTTTGTTCATCTCGCCCTGTCCTGCCAAGGTGAGCTATGTGAGAAATCCCATCGGTGTGGAGAAGAGCGCTGTGAACGGTGCGCTCTCGATCGGGGATTTCTTCTTCAGGATCCGTTCCGCCATGAGACAGCTTCACGAAGAAAGGGTGCAGGCACACGCCGGCATCATCGGTATAAGCTGGGCGGGCACGGGCGGCGAGGCTGCCTCGCTTTTCAATGAAAAATATCTTGCCGCCGACGGCATTGAGAACGTCATTAAGGTGCTTGATGAAATTGACAACGGCAATATAAGGAGCCTTGATTTCGTTGAGCTGAACGCCTGCCCCGGCGGTTGCGTTGGTGGCGTCCTGAACGTGGAGAATCCCTACATAGCCAAGGCGCGCCTTCAGAATCTGCGCCGCTATCTGCCCGTTTCGCTCAACAAGCTCAGCACGACACGGCTTGATAGCTACGAATGGGATACCGCCCCCGAGCCGGAATACGCCTCCCGTCTTTCAAACGACCGCCACGAGGCGATGCGTAAGATGCAGGAGCTTGTTGCGATCCTCGCGACGCTGCCGGGCATCGACTGCGGCTCCTGCGGCTCTCCGACCTGCCGCGCCTTTGCCGAGGACATCGTTCGCGGCAGAGCCGGGAAGGAGGACTGCGTGTTCGTTTTGCGCGACGCGCTTCTGAAGCGCTGTGGCGAAGCTGAGAACGCTTTGACCTCGGGCAAAGCTCTGAATAAAGAAGGAAGGGAATGATACCATGACGGTTGAAGCACTTGCTAAAACGCTTGATTTAAAGCCTCTTGCAACGCCCGACGCTTCAAGGGAGGCTGTCGGCTGTTACGTAGGCGACCTGCTCAGTTGGGTTATGGGACGCGCAAGACAGGACGAGGTCTGGGTGACCATCATGACCAATCTGAACGTCGTGGCGGTGGCAACGCTTTCCGACGTCTCCTGTGTGATCGTCGCGGAGGAGGCTGAGATCGAGCCTGCCGTGATCGAAAAGGCCGAGGAAAAGGGCGTGAATCTCTATACCTCGCCACTGTCTGCCTTTGCTCTTTGCAAGGCGCTTGCCGCGCTTGTATGACGCTCTATTACGATCTGCACATGCACTCCTGCCTCTCTCCCTGCGCTGACGACGATATGACGCCTATGAACATGGCGGGAATGGGTATGCTCAAGGGGCTTTCGGTGATGGCACTCACCGATCACAACTCCTGCCGCAACTGTCCTGCCTTTTTCGCCGCCTGCGAGGGCTACGGGATCGTTCCTATTGCGGGTATGGAGCTTTCCACGGCAGAGGACGTGCATATGGTCTGCCTCTTTCCCACGCTGGAAAAGGCGCTCGCCTTCGACGAGGCGCTTGATGCGCACCGCATGCCGATGGAGAATGATCCTGCGATCTTCGGCAATCAGCTCGTGATGAACGAAAGGGATGAGGTGACCGAGGAATACGGGCCGCTTCTGATCGCCGCCACCGATCTCTGGATGCAGGATGCGATCGATACGGTACGCGCACACGGCGGCGTGATCTATCCCGCACACATTGACAGACAGTCAAACGGCATTATCGCCATTCTCGGAGACCTGCCGAGGGAATACGGCTTCACTGCCGTAGAATACCGCGACGGCGAAAAAAGGGAGGCCTACGAAGCCCTTTATCCCGAAGCCGTGGGTAAAAGCGTCGTCGTCTCTTCCGACGCGCATTCGCTCGGCAATATTTCCGAAGCTGAGAACTGTTTCACGCTACCGCTTGACGAAAATGCGTCAAGTGAAGAAATTCGTGCCGCCGTTCTCGCTTATATACAAAATTCCCAAAAATAATTGTCAATATTTTAACAGAATTTCAAAAAACAATGTTGAAATCCGCTGAGGAATGTTGTATAATATGGGGAATGGTTTTTGTACTCTTTTCATTTGTTTTTAAAAATAAAAAATATAAATCAAAAGGTTCAAAAGGAGTTTTCAATCATGAAAAAGAAATTGACCACCGTTGCCTTTAACGGCACAGCGGAGCAGGAAGAAAAGCTTCTTGAAGTCATCGCCGCGAATCGCGACATCGAGGGCGCTATGATGCCTATCCTTCAGGGCGCGCAGGAGATCTACGGTTACCTGCCGATCGAGGTTATGCGCATCATCGCAAGAGAGACCGGCGCACCCCTTGAAGAGATTTTCGGCGTTGCCTCCTTCTACTCTCAGTTCTCGCTCAATCCCAAGGGTGAGGTTGCCATTGCCGTTTGTCTCGGTACTGCTTGCTACGTGAAGGGTAGCGGCGACATCCTCAACAAGATCGTAGAGATCCTCGGCGTTCCCGCCGACTCGACCTCCTCTGACGGCAAGTTTTCTGTTGACGCGACGCGTTGCATCGGTGCTTGCGGTCTTGCACCCGTCCTCACCATCAACGGCGAGGTATACGGTCGTCTTGTGGTTGCAGACGTTCCCGACATCCTTAAAAAATATCAGTGATCCATGAAAGAATTGTCCCTCAACATTCTTGATATCGCCAAGAATTCGACAAGGGCAGGAGCGTCTCTTATCGAGATCCTCCTTGTGACCGACGACAAGGGCATGCTTACCATGACAATCCGCGACAATGGCTGTGGCATGGATGAGGAAACGCTCCGCCGTGTGTCCGATCCCTTCTATACCACGAGAACCACCCGCAAGGTGGGCATGGGCATTCCGCTTCTTCGCATGGCGGCGGAAGCCACGGGCGGTTCGCTGACGATCACCTCCTCGGTGAAGACGGAGGACCACGGCACCGAGTTGGTGGCTGTGTTCGATAGCTTGCATATCGACTTTGCTCCCGTTGGCGACGTGGTGTCCAGCATCGTTATCCTCATTTCGGGCGACCCTGATCGCGATTTCGTCTTTCTCGACAAGACGCCTGAATACACGGTCATGCTCGATACGAGAGAGCTTCGCGCTCTGCTCGGTGAGGTCTCTCTCGGTGAATACGAGGTGCTTGAGTGGATCAGATCCTACCTGAAGGATCAATATCAATCGCAGTCTTAATCAAAAGTATATATACGGAGGAATTTACCATGATATCTTTGGCAGATCTCGCAGCAATCAGAGACAAGATGAAAGACAAAGTCGTCATCCGTGAAGGCTCTGCACAGACCAGAGTCGTCGTCGGCATGGCTACCTGCGGCATCGCTGCAGGCGCAAGACCCGTTCTCAACGCGTTCGTAGAGGGTGTGAAAAACGCCGGTCTTAACGACCAGG
>CAZYFC010000123.1:0-4604 GCA_964646715.1 uncultured Lachnospiraceae bacterium | reverse complement strand
GGGCGGCCGCATTTGATACAGACGGCGGCACGCTCGTCACTCTGACGCTCTACGTTCTCTTTCCCTTCAGCGAGGTCGGAAAAGCGCTTGGCAAGGAGGTAGTAGGCGGTTTTCTGTTTCATGCGTGCGCGAAAGAGCACGCGCTCGCCGAGAATGATCGAAGCAGTTCCCTCCGTGATCTCCGAAACGAGGCGTTCCCCTTCGGCAATCGTCTCTTCCTTGATCTTCACGCCCTCCTGCCAGAGAGTAACGCGCTCACGGTATATGAGCGCAACACCGCGGCAGAGCTGAAGTCCTGCCGACGAAGAGGACGGCAGGGGCTTTTTATTCTTTTTTCGTTTCTTCTCTTTTTCACTCATAAGGGGCGGTACACGCTCTGTGGAAAGGTCAAAGAGCGCAAGCAGGTCGGGGGCTTCCTCATCGGGAAACCATCCTTCGCCCTTGAGTTTTTGAAAGAGCTTTTGTTCACGTTCAGTCATGAAACCTCCGCAAATGTCTTTGGAGCAGTTGTTTAGAGATAAATCTCGATCTTGCGGTAAGAGGCTTTGTCGAGCTTCGTGGCATCCACGATCTCGTAACGGCCGCCGTCCACGTCGGTGATAATGGCGCGGTTGCCTCCGAGCGAGAGGATCGAACGGAAGGTGTCCTTCACCGAAAAGGTGATCCTGCCGACGTCGGTGTCCACGTCCCAATTGGAAAAGCCGTACTTATCCTTCATGGCGTGGATCTTCGTGATCCTGGGCGTGAAATAGACGCGCTCAAGCTCGCTGCGAAGAAGTGCTGCATCCTCCTGATCAAAGGATGCCACGTCCTTGATCACCCCGATCTCCTCGTTTGAAGGCGTGAGGACGGAAATATCACTCCAAAGCTCCTCAAAAGGGAAAAGACGGCGAAGCTTGACGATACCGTGATCCTTTTCCTCGCCCTCGATCAGGGTCTTCAGCGCGAGGAAATCGCCCGAGGGATAAAATGTGGCGTTATCCGGTGTCAGATAGACGATCTTGATAATACTTTCAATAGTTGAATTCATAGGCGATCCTTTCTATTCGGTCACACCGACGTTTTTAAGTGCGTCGATCTGCAGCTTATAGAGCTTATAATACTCGCCCTTTTCGGCAAGAAGCCCCGCATGCGTACCGCTTTCAGTCACCTTGCCGCCACTCACCACGATGAGCGAGTCGGCGTTTTTCAAGGTGGACAGTCTGTGTGCGATCATAATGGTGGTGCGCCCCTTGGAGAGCGAGTCGAGCGTATTCTGAATGCGGCGCTCGGTCTGGGTATCCATAGCCGCCGTCGCCTCGTCGAGAATAAGAATCTTTGGATTCCGAAGCAGGGCGCGTGCAATTGAGATGCGCTGTTTTTCTCCGCCCGAAAGATCCTTATGACCAAAACCGACCATCGTGGAATACGCATCGGGCAGTTTGACAATAAAGTCATGTGCGCCTGCCGCTTTGGCAGCCTCGATAACCTCCTCACGGGTGGCAGCGTTATTGGCGTAACGGATATTGTCATAGATCGTGCCGACGAAGAGGTAGGTCTCCTGCGAGACGATGGCAACGCTGCGGCGCAGGTCTTCAAAGGCCATGTCCCTGACGTCCACACCGTCGATCGTAATCCTACCCTCGTCCGCGTCGTAAAGGCGGATAAGCAGATTGACGAGCGTCGACTTGCCCGAGCCCGTGTGTCCCACGATGCCGAGCGTTTTGCCCGCCTCGACCTTGAAGGATACCTTGTCGATGATCTTGCGGCTCTTGGTGTAGGAAAATTCCACGTCCTCGAAGGAAATATCGCCGCGCAGGTCGGTAAGACGGATAGGCTCGTCCTTTTCCTTTACGTCGGCCTCGGCATCCATTACCTCAAAGAGACGGTTCATCGAGTTGAGCGCATCAGAGCCCCACTCGACCTGATCGACGAGGGAATAAAGCGGGTCGTACACCATGCTGACATAGGAGAGAAAGAGTGAGAGAATACCGTAGGTCATACCGAACTGACCCTTGATCGCCATCCAACCGCCAAACGCCCATACCATGATCATACCGAGATAGACCAGCGTGTTCACGATCGGATAGGCAGTCGAGCCGAATTTTGAGCGCTTCATTTCAGAGTCGGCAAGCTCACCTGAAATCTTGGAGAAGCGCTTTGCCTCGCTCTTTTCACGCGAAAAGGTCTTGACTACACGGATTCCCGTGAGCAGGTCTGAGAGAAGCGAATTCATGGCACGCGAACGGGTATAGCGTCTGTGATTGAGCTTGCGTGAGGTGCGGAACAGCTTGCCGATACAATAAAGCACGACGGGCGTTAAGCCGAGTGCCAGAATCGTCAGCCGCCAATTGAAGATCAGCATGATGACGGTTACCGTGACGAGCTGTAAAACATTGATCAGAAAGTAAGGGAAGCCGTCGGTAAAGAACCAATAGATACGGTTGGCGTCGTGATAGATCTGGTTCATAAGCCCGCCGGTGGTACGGGCGGTGAAATAGCCCATTGAAAGACGCTCAATGGCGGAAAAAATGGTCTTTTTGATGTCGTAGACGATGCGCGCCGAAATCAGCGAGGTGATAAAGCCGTGCAGGATGTTGACGAGCAGTCTGACGATACGCATCGAGACAATAAGGATCAGCACAAAGAGAAGACCTGCATAACTGCGGTACTCGCCCTCCAGGTCAAGCACCTCATCGTACAAAAAGGTCGAGCTGAAATAAGGCATAATGACCGAAATGGCAGAAAGGAGCAGCATGGAGGCAATGATCGCCGCCATCTGTCCTCGATAGCGAAGGAAAAAGCCTGCCATGCGCTTGACGATCTTGCCCTTGTCCATACAGTTAGGGCAAAATTTGCGCTCGCGATCGGGGTAACGCTTGCCGCATTTTGGACAGAATCGTTCGTTAGCCTCGTGAAGGATCTCTTCCGCTCTGCCCTCCTTGATTTTGGCGAAGGAAGTCGCAAAGCGGTAAAGGTCTTCCTTTGAGAAAAAGCTCGTATAGGTGATCAACGTGCGTTTTCCCTCTTTTTCGCCGTAGAAGCGGCAGGTCGAGAGCATCTCGTCAACCGCAAGACGGTCAAATTCATCAAGAGAGTAGCGACGATACGCCTCTTTTTGACGTTCGTTCACGACATAAAAAGCGTCAGGAGTCAAAAGGAGACTACCTCCCAAAAACTTAGCGCTTTCGTCCATATCGATCTTGGCAGAGTCGTAGATCGACGACCCGTCAAGCGGGAGCCCTTCAACAGTCAGCAAGTACTGCTCGGCTTCGGTATATTTCGTTTCGATGGCAATCATCTCCTCACTGCAAAAACGCCGCCCATTCCTTCGGGCTTCATGAAAGGGCAACTGCGTTATTGACAAAAACACATATAACCCTATTTTGAATTATAGCACCCGCCAAAGTCTTTGTCAATTATTTGCAGGAAGAAAACGCCTTACCTCTTGCAAATTATGATCGGTTATGGTAAAATACAATTACCACAGACACTGCAAAAGGTTAAGGAGAATTACCCATGACGTTAGGCGAAAAGATCAGGACACTGCGGCTGGCACGCGGCGTGACGCAGGCAGAGCTTTGTGACGACGTGATCACGCGCAACATGCTCTCACGCATTGAAAACGGTGCCGCCCTGCCCTCTCTGCCCACTCTACAGCATCTGGCAAACACACTCGGCGTATCGTCAGGCTATTTTCTTGACGAGGGCGACGAGCTTTTGCCCTACCGAAAGCTGAAGCTCATGCCCGAAATAAAAAAGCGCTACCGCGAGGGTGATTTCGCCGCCTGCCTTACGCTCTGTAACGAGCTTGAGAGCGACGATGAGTCGACACTGATCACAGCAGAATGTCTCTATCAAATAGGGACAAGGCTCTTCCGCGAGGAGCGCATGCGCTCTGCCGAGAGCTTCTTTGAGCGAGCGGTCAAGGCATGTCGCTCCTGTATCTACGATCTTTCGCATATCGAAAAAAAAGCGCAGGAGCATCTTTCCGCTATCGGGCACGCGCGCGCAGGACGCTTACCCGACTTTCCCCCTGCCGAAAACACGCCCTACGCCGAAGAGGTGGAATATTACCTCTACGTTTACATGCTGTACGTCACGAGGAACACACGCTACGACCTCGCCTCTGCGATCTATGATACGATCAAATTTTCAAACGTCCTTTACAGAAAGCATATCAATGCGCGCCTCTCGCTTGCCGCGCGTAATTCAAGCCGTGCGATCTCCCTGCTTGGCGAAGTGGTAGCAAGCTTTTCAAGCACACAGTGCGATCCTCTCTTCCGCTTGAACGTCCTCAGTGACATGGAATCGATCTCCAATACGACGGGCAACTACGAGGAGGCTTATAAATGCCTCGTCATGAAAAACGAGCTGCTCGCCTCCTTTGAACGCTGACAAAACGAAAGGCAAGAATAATGAAACTGACTGATATTTCAACCGTAAAAGCATTCATGGGTGACAACGCCTTCAAAAAGCAGTTCGGACAGAATTTTCTCATCAGCGAGCAAGTACCAAGGCGCATAGCCGAGATGGGCGCGGCGGAGGGCACGCTTGAGATCGGCCCGGGCATCGGCACCTTAACGCAGGAGCTTTGCCGCAAAGCGAAGAAGGTCGTCGCCATC
>CAZYFC010000122.1:0-4630 GCA_964646715.1 uncultured Lachnospiraceae bacterium | reverse complement strand
TAGTCGTTGCCCTTGACCTTTGCGCCGAGGGCGGCTGAGGCGACGTAGGCTTCCTCGGAGATCACGAGCAGAATCGGGGCATCCTTGGCAAACCGATTGATGCCGGGACCCGCAACGGCATTTGCCACTGCCTCTTTTGTCTCGTTGCGGCAGACGGTAAGGTGATATGGTTGACCGTTACAGGCGGAAGGCGCAAGACGCGCCGCCTCCAAGATCGCCTGGAGCTTTTCCTCCTCGATCTCTCTTTGAGCATCGTATTTGCGGCAGGATTGTCTTGTTTTGGCAATTTCGGTAAAATTCATGGCAGATCTCCTCGGAGCTTGTTTTATATCAGTATATCACAAAAAAGCAGTTTCGTCAACCGATGCGGCAAGTCCTCGAAAAAAAGAGAAAAATGTCACTCTGCTCTTGCCTGACGCGTTTTTTTGTGGTATACTCTTGTAGACTTTGACGAAAGGCCTTGTGCTTTTCGGACTTTTTGATACAAGGACGGTTTCATATGGCAAAGCTGTATTTCAAATACGGCGCGATGGGCTCATCCAAAACGGCAAACGCGCTGATCACGAAGTTTAACTACGAGGAAAGGAACATGAAGGTCTGGCTGATCAAGCCTGCCCTGGATAACCGAGACGGCGCAGACACGGTGCGCTCGCGCATCGGTCTTTCCGCCACGGCATATGCCGCAAGCGGCGAGGTCGATCTCTGCGAGGCATTCAATATGCACCGCGACTGTCACGTGATCATTGCCGACGAATGTCAGTTTTTCAAAAGAAGGCAGATCGATCAGCTTCGCCGCATTGTTGACGAGCTTGATATTCCCGTGCTTTGCTTCGGTCTTCGCACCGACTTTCTGACGAACACCTTTGAGGGCAGCCAGCGCCTCTTCGAGGTCGCCGACTCGATCACCGAGATCAAGACCATCTGCGCCTGCGGCAAGAAGGCGATCGTTAACGCGCGTATCGACGGCACGGGCAAGGTGGTCACCGAGGGTGGCCAGATACTCCTTGGCGGCAACGACAGCTATATCGCCATGTGCCATAGCTGCTGGAAGAACGCCATCGGGGCGCAGAGGGATGAAGAGGCAGGCTGTTTTCAAGGTAAAACTCATTATTAATAATGATATATTCAGAGAGGTAAACAGCTATGAACAGATCCCGCATTCTCATTCTTATCCTTTCGCTTCTCGTTGTTTTCTCACTCGTCGCCTGTGGCGGTCATGACGAAACGACGGCAGAAGAAACGACCGAAAGCGACATTGAAAGCAGCTCCGAGGGAACCTTCTCGGGCGAAACGCCTGCCTATAACGTGATCACGATCGCCGAAGCGCTTGCGCTCTGCGGAGACAACGGTAACGTCACCACCGAGCGTTACTATATCCGCGGCGTTATCGAAACGATCACGAACGCCGCTTACGGCGCAATGGTCGTTTCGGATGCAACAGGCTCGATCCCCGTCTACGGCACCTACAGCAGCGATGGCTCGATCAACTATTCGCAGATGGACGAGAAGCCCTATAAGGGTGACGAGGTGTTGCTTTACTGCATCCTGCAGAACTACAACGGCACGAAAGAGGTCAAAAATGCACGTCTTATCGAGTTCAAAAGTAATCAGAGCTCGCAAGACATATCTTCCTATACCGATATGACGGTTGCAGAGGCGAGAAATGCCGCTGCAGGCGAAGGGATCAGGCTCGACGGCGTGGTGGCGTGCATCACCTACGCCAACGGCATGAAGCCGAGTGGCTTTATGCTCATTGACGAGACAGGCTCGATCTATATCTACGATCAGGATGCCGCACAGCGTGTTGCCGTCGGCAACAAGGTGACGCTTGCGGGCTCGAAGACCTATTGGATCCTCGATACCGAGACTGCTAACGCCCAAAAATTCGGCTATATGGGCTGCAATCAGCTTGAAAGCATTACCCTCATTGACAACGACGGCAAAACGGACAATGCGTTTCCCAAGAGCGGTATTACCGAGTCGAGCGTCAAGGCGCTTCTTGATACGCCCGTGACCGAGGATATCACCACGAAGGTCTACAAGGTAAACGCACTGATCAAGAAAGTGCCCGGTAACGGATTTGTGAATTATTATCTCAACGATATCGACGGCGAGACCGGCTCTTACGTTTACACGCAGTGCAACGGCTCGGATTTCGCATGGCTCGACGCCTTTGACGGCAAGATCTGCACCGTCTATCTCACTGCGCTGAACGCCAAGTCCGGTACCACCGATTGCTTCTTCCGCTTCCTGCCCGTGGCAGTCTACGACGAAGGCTATACCTTCGATCTTGACGGCACCGCGGAGTATGCGGTCAAGTATCACGGCGTCGGTCAGTTTATGAACGTCTATTCCGCCGATCCCTCGCTTTCGCTTCTGTCCACTGTTTCCTCCGAGCTTCTCGGCTTTGAGGATGCGTTGCTCTCCTATACCTCATCCGATGAAGAGGTCATCGCCTTCGCAGAAGAGGGCGGTGTGACGGTGATGCACTGCAAAGCGGCAGGTGAGGTGACTGTTACAGTCATCGGCAGCTACGGCGGCAAGACCTACAGCGAGACTGTAAGGATCACCGTTACCGTCAATGAGGAATACGAGACCGTTTCGGTTTTGGATGCCGTTTCTGCCGAGGTCGGTGAAACCGTGACGGTACGCGGCATTGTCGGTCCTTCTCTTGTGAATAAGAGCGGCTTCTATCTCATCGACGAGACGGGCGTCATCGCCATCGAGATGACGACCGATCAGTTTGAAGGGCTTGCCATCGGTCACGAGGTGGTGCTTCGCGGCACGAGAGCGGTCAACATCAAGGATACTACCACACACTGCGTGGGGCAGACCTGCATCAAGAACGGTGAGATCGTTGCCAACTACTACGGTCAGAACAGCTATGCCACCGACAGCTTTGTGACTGACAAAACGCTGGCGTATATCTACAGTCTTGATCCCATGACGGACTATTCGACGACCGTGTTTGTGACCACTGCCACGGTAACGGTGGAGGAGGCGCAGTATTACTCCAACATCTATCTGACTTCGGGCAGCACCACCCTGAGACTCTACTGCTCCAGCGCCAGCCAGTATAGCTGGCTGAAGGTCTTTGCGGGTCAGGAGGTAACGGTGGAGGTCGCAGCCTGCAACTGGAACGATAAGGACTACTATACCGGATGTGTCCTTGCAGTCATCACCGAGGACGGCAAGGTCATGAACGAACTGAACTTTCTGAACTGAATCTGACCGATGAAGGACGGCTCTTTCGAAAGAGCCGTCCTTTTCCCCGTCAGCCTGTTTGGCGCGCAAAGAGAAGGGCGGATCCCGGCAAAAAAAACTTGTCATAAGAGGCAAAATCGGGGATATGACAAATCATATGTAACAAAATGATACTATTCGTGTTTCTGTATGAAAAGCGTCTCGTCTATTTTGACGAAAAAAGTCTTATTTAAAAATATTACGAAAAAAGCTGTTGTTTTTTTTACAAAATAGTGATAAACTAAAGGTGTATATATGTGCCCTTTTTCAAAAGGCACACGATCAAGAGTTCCGTAAGGTGGCAAACGGTATGGTTTTGGATATTCAAAAAGCAAGCGTATACAAGCGTATCTCGGCATTTTTGTTCGACGTGATCATGCTGAGCATCGTGACGGTCGGCTGTGCGCTTCTTATGTCGGTGATCGTCAGGTACTCGGCGCATTACGAGGCGTACCGGGAGGCGTACGATGAGGCGTATGCACGGTACGAGGCGGAGTACGGCGTGACCTTTGATATCAGCGAAGAGACCTATGACGCCTTCACAGAAGAGGAGCGCGCCAACTACGACGCCGCCTCGCAGGCATTTTCCTATGACGAGGAGGTCTCGCGCGGGTATGCGCTGATCTTTAATCTGACCTTTATCGTTGTGACCTTCGGGCTTCTTCTTGGGCACATGATCATGGAATTCGTTGTCCCGATGCTTCTGAAAAACGGGCAGACGCTCGGCAAGAAGATGTTCGGTATCGGTCTTATCCAGTCAAACGGCGTGCGCCTTCGTCCGATGGCACTTTTTGCACGCACGCTTCTCGGTAAGTTTACAATCGAAGCGATGATCCCCACATCGATCCTGATAATGATCCTCTTTACCAATCTCGGTCTTACCGGCACGATCCTTCTGCTCGTGCTGTTCGCCGTGCAGATCGTTACGATGATCGTGACAAAGAATCGCTCCTGCATCCACGACCTGCTTGCGGGTACGGTGGCGGTTGACTTTGCAAGTCAGATGGTGTTTGACAGCGAGGAGGAGCTTATTGCCTACAAGAAGCGGATCCATGCCGAAAGAGCAGAGCGGGCGGAATATAAGTAAGCCTCGCACCCTGAACGCGAAAAAAATTATTTTTTCATATACACAGGTATAAGAAAGGATTTTGTATGAAGGTTGTTTTGCAAAATTTGACAAAGATCTTCCCCAGCCGCAATAAGAAATCGAACGAAGAGGTCGTTGCGGTCAACGATTTTACCTTTGAGATTCCTGACGGTAAGCTGATCGGTTTGCTTGGCCCCTCGGGCTGCGGTAAAAGCACGACGCTCTACATGATCAGCGGCTTGCAGAAGCCTACGAGCGGTCGCATCTTCTTCGGAGAAGACGACGTTACCGATCTATCCC
>CAZYFC010000121.1:0-4722 GCA_964646715.1 uncultured Lachnospiraceae bacterium | reverse complement strand
TCCTGCTGTCCTCCCAACATCGTTCGGCTGCTTGCCTCGCTTGGCGAATACGTCTATGCCTACGATGAGGAGAAGGGACGCGTATATATCAATCAGTTTGCCGACAGCAGCTTTGTAAGCGAGGGCGTTTCAGTCGAGGTCGTGACCGACTATCCCGTGAGCGGTAAGGTACAAGTGACTGCCAATTCGCCGATCGCCCTCCGTATACCCTCCTGGTGCCGGAGCTTTACTGCCGATGCGCCCTATACGCTCGAAAACGGCTACGCGCACTTTGCTGCGGGAGAATTCTCGGTATCGCTCGATATGACCCCGTTTCTTGTGGCATCGTCGGTCAACGTTTTCCGTAACGTGGGCAAGGCCGCGCTTCGCCGCGGACCGCAGATCTTCTGCGCCGAAGGCTGTGACAACGGCGGCGAGGTCACCACGCTGTATTTTGACAGAAGCGCAGTTGCCTCTGCCTCGTTAAGTCAGGAGGGGGTATTCGGCTTTAATCTTCTGACGCTCAGCGGTTTTCGCCGTCTCGACACGAGCAGGCATCTTTACGCGCCGCTTGACGAGCGATTTGTCCCTGCCGTTATCCGCATGATCCCCTACGCCGTCTTTGCCAATCGAGGCGAGACCGACATGCTCGTCTACATGCCGTACAGGTAAGCTTAAGGATCGGGAAAGTCATCACAGATCCCATTCGGTCGGTGATGACTTTTTGGTTTTTTGACGTCTGATCGGGCATACTAAGGAAAAACAAAAGGAGTATATATGTGTACGGCACTTCAGCTCTCTTCTTTGTGTGGACGGACGCTGGATCTTGATTATTCCTATAACGAAAAGGTGATCGTTACGCCGCGCGGTCTGTCACTTTCCTTTAGGCATGAGGGTACTTTGAAAACGCGGTTTGCCATGCTCGGCGTGGGGCTTTGGCAGGCAGGGCTGCCGCTCTATTACGATGCACTGAGTGAAGCGGGGCTCTATATGGCAGGGCTGAATTTTCCGAAAAGCGCGGTCTATCTGCCCAAAAGGGTCGGTTTGTGCAATCTCGCCTCCTTTGAGTTGATCCCCCGCCTTCTTTCTTCCTGCGAAAGTCTTGAGGAGGCACTTTTCTTTCTTGAAAGGGTGAATCTCACACCCGAAAGCGTTTCGGAGCGCCTCACAGCTACGCCCTTACACTTTTTTCTGGCCGACAAAGAGAGGGCAGTGGCGATTGAGCCGCTTCAGGAGGGATTGAGGGTGACGGAGGATCCCTTCGGTGTTTTGACGAACGAGCCTGACCTGTCCTTTCACGAGGCGCATCTTGCCACCTATATGGATCTTTCGCCCGCGCCGCCGCACAACACCCTCTGCCCCACGGTCGATCTGCCGCATTTTTCGCGCGGCATGGGGGCAAAAGGGCTTCCCGGTGATTGGTCTTCACCCTCGCGCTTTGTCCGTGCAGTCTTCGTGAAAGCGCACACCAAGGCGTTTGAAGGGGACTGCGACGGCGTCTGCCGCTTTTTTCATATTATGAGCAGCGTATTTGTTCCTTACGGCTGTGTGCTGACCGATGAGGGAAGGGCGGTCTATACCGTATATACCTCTTGCGCCGATACGGAGCAGGGCATTTACCGTCTCGTTGGCTATAACGAACGTTCAAAATGTCAATTCAGCTTTTCCGAGGAAACGCTTTTGGCGCCTGCCCCGACGGTATATCCATTTTTGTGAGATAATGAAACCCGTCGGTCAATTTGCATCGATGAAATGAAGAGAGAAAACACACCCCGTAAGCTCAAGGCTTACGGGGTGTGTTGGTGTACGGTTTATGAAAGTGGGATCACTCGGTCTTCGTGATAATGCCGTTTCGGTTGAGATAGGCCACTACGGCTGCTGTGTAGCCTTTGGGGTCCAACACGTAGGAGATGCCGTGACCTGCGCCCTTGAAAATGTACAGCGAGACCTTGTCCGGTGCGGCTTTTTCAAGCGCGTAGCTCATTTCGGTCGGCACAAAGGAATCCTCGTCGCCGTGGATCAGAAGGATATCAAGCGACGACTGCTTGATTGCACGGAGAGCATCGACCCTGCCGAGACGAAAGCCGCCGAAAAGAAGTGCGCCCAAGTGGATAAACGGACCTGCAAGCCAATAGGGAATATGGTTGTCCTCACTGCAGATCTTGCGGATAATGGCGTTCGGCGTCGTATAGGGAGAGTCTGCTACAATATGTTTGACGTTTGCGGGCAGACCGAGCTCGGTGACCATTAGTGCGCAGGAAGCGCCCATCGACACGCCGCACAGGATGATCTCCACATCCTTGCCGAAGCGTTTGAGCGCGTAATCGATCCAATCGAGGCAATCGTAGCGCTCCTTCACGCCGAAGGTGATGGTGTGCCCCTCGCTGTCGAGATGACCGCGCTGTTCGATCAGGAGCAGATTGAAGCCGAGAGAGGAGAGCAGCTTGCCGCCGCCGCAGAAGTCGCGGACGGGTGTGCCGCGATAGCCGTGCAGACAGATCGCAAGAGGCGCTCCGTCTCTTTGGTGCATATAGCGTGCATATAGTGTTTTACGGTCGCGTGACCTGATGCTGACACTCTCGTAGGGAAGGGCGGCAAACGCATCGATCATCTCGGTGAATTTGTCTCGGACGGTATCGTACTGCTTCTCTATCGGTATGTTATAAAAGCTGTTCTGGTGCGGCTTTGGAGTATAGAAAGCGACCAAATAGCAGATAAGGCTGATCGCGATCACCTGAGATATGACGAAAAGTGTGATATAAAGACCTACCATGGGACATCCTCGCCACAAAAAGATAGTATCATTATACGCTTCATCAAAAGACTTGTCAAGAGCGATCCTTGACGAGGGCGCAGTTTTCGTCATTTTTTATACTGAGTGAGTGTCAAAGCGGTTGATTTTATTCAAATGTTGTGATATAATACTAAAAAAAGCTTGTACGGTCGAAGATGCTTCGACGTATAGCCCATGACTTCAAAAAAGGGGGATCATCCGTGAAGCCGTTTATGGACGAGTGTTTTCTTCTGTCTACGCCGACGGCGGAAAAGCTCTATTTTGACCATGCGAAAAAAATGCCTATCATAGACTACCATTGTCACGTAAGCCCGAAGGAGATCTGGGAGGATAAGCGTTTTACCGATATTACCGAGGTCTGGCTTTCAGGCGATCATTACAAATGGCGTCTTATGCGGTCCGGCGGTGTGGAGGAGACCTATATCACCGGTGACGCGCCTCCCTATGAGAAGTTTTTGAAGTTTGCCGAGGTGCTTCCCGCCGCCATTGGCAATCCCATGTATCATTGGTGTCATCTTGAACTCAAGAATTATTTCGGCTATGAAGGCCTTCTGAACGCAGAGACTGCTCCCAAGGTGTGGGAGATCGCCAAAAAGAAGCTTTCCGAAGAGGGTATGACGGTGCGCGGCATCATTGAAAAAAGCGGCGTTGCCTTTATCGGTACGACAGACGATCCGATCGACTCGTTGGAATACCACAAAAAAATTGCCGAGGAGGGGAAAATGAAGGCTGTCGTTGCGCCTTCCTTCCGTCCCGATAAGGCACTTAATATTGAAAAGGCAACCTGGCGTGACTATATTGCCTCGCTTTCTGCCGTTTCGGGGGTGGAGATCCGCGACGTGGACAGCCTCAAAAAAGCACTGTCGCTTCGCATGGATCATTTTGCCCTGCACGGCTGTCGTGCAAGCGACCACGGGCTTGACTTCATGGTCTACCGTGAGGCTGACCGCACCCTCGTCGAAGCAGCCTTTCTTCGCGGCATGCGCGGCGAGTCACCGAGTGAGAGCGATATTGCCGCTTTCAAGAGCGAGCTTCTCGTCTTTCTTGCAGGCGAATACGTCCGTCGCGGCTGGGTGATGCAGATCCATTACAACTGCCTGAGAAATCCCAATGCCGCCATGTTTGAAAAGCTTGGCCCCGATACGGGCTTTGACTGTATCGGCCCGCAGGATGGCACACGCGCGCTTGCTGCTTTCCTTTCGCATCTGTATCGTGCAGAGAAATTGCCCCGTACCGTGCTTTACAGCCTTGATGCCAACGACAATGCCTTCCTCGACGCATTGATCGGTGCGTTTCAGGGAAGCGAGATCCCCGGCAAATTGCAACACGGCTCTGCGTGGTGGTTTAACGACCACAAGCAGGGCATGAGAGATCAGCTCATCAGCCTTGCCAATCTTTCGATCCTAGGCAACTTCATCGGTATGCTGACCGATTCGCGCAGCTTCCTCAGCTACGCGCGCCACGAGTATTTTCGCCGCATCCTCTGCGACCTTATCGGTGAGTGGGTGGAAAACGGTGAATATCCCAATGATGAAGAAACACTCGGCAGGCTCGTTGAAGGCATTTGCTACAACAACGCGCAGCGGTATTTCGGTCTTGAATAGGAGGATAACGGTATGAAAATGTGTTTTCGATGGTACGGAGAGGGAAACGATACCATCTCTCTTTCCGATATCAGGCAGATTCCCGGTGTTGACGGCATTGTGTGGGCACTTCATCACAAAATGCCGGGAGAGATCTGGGAAGAAGAGGAGATCGCTGAGGTCAAGCGCCAGCTTGATGCCTACGGCTTTAACAACGAGGTCGTCGAGTCGGTCAACGTACACGACGATATCAAGATCGGTCTTCCTTCGAGGGACGGTTATATTGAAAACTATAAGACCTGTATCCGCAACCTTGCCAAATACGGCGTGAAGGTCATTTGTTACAACTTTATGCCCATCTTCGAC
>CAZYFC010000120.1:0-4744 GCA_964646715.1 uncultured Lachnospiraceae bacterium | reverse complement strand
CCTTCTGCATGAATCCCCACGGCGCAGTCGTTGCCGAAAACACCAACGGCATCGTGACGGTCAACGGCCACAGCTACGAGGATCCTGCACTCCATACAGAGAATACCAACTTTGCGCTTCTCGTTGCCAAGCATTTCTCGCACCCCTTCAAGGACAGCACAGGCTACGCAGAGAGCATCGCACGTCTATCCAATATGCTGGGCGGCGGTGTGATGGTACAGCGCTTCGGCGATCTGATGCGCGGTCAGCGCAGCACAGCTTCGCGCATTGCCGAGGGCTTCGTCACGCCCACGCTGGCGGCGACTCCCGGTGACCTCAGCCTCGTGATCCCCAAACGCATTCTCGACGGCATTATCGAAATGATCTACGCGCTTGACAGGGTCGCACCCGGCACGGCAAACGACGACACACTCCTTTACGGCGTGGAGGTTAAGTTCTATAATATGGAAGTGAAGCTCGATGAGAATCTTGAATCCCTGCACAGGAATCTTTATATCATCGGAGACGGAAGCGGCGTTACTCACTCGCTCTCGCACGCCTCGGCAAGCGGCGTTTTCGTTGCACGCAGTATAGCAAAAAAGGAAGCATAAAGGAAGCATAAAGGAAGGAATATCCTGATGAAACGATTCTTAAAAGCCGTCGTTCTGCTTGCAGTGCTTGCCGTTCTGACAGTCTTGTTTTTCTCGCTCGTCAAGCCACTGATCGAAGACCGCATCGGTGACGTCATCAGTGACGCTCTCACCACCCCTGCCTCTACCACCGAGGGCGGCGGCCAAGCCCGAGTCGAATATGACCTCACGGTCGAATTATACGAGCAAGATGCCGCAAGCGGCGAATATCGCCTCACCCAGACGCTTGTCGGCACACTTTTACACGGAGCAAGCTACGAATATCCCTATACCGTACCGAGCCATCATTATCTCGACGAGGAAAAGAGCAACTATGCTGTGGAGAACGCCGAGAGCGACGTGACGCTGACGCTGTATTTTGCCTGCGAGACCTGCGTTGCCACCTTTTCGGGCGGCGAGGGGAACGAGCTGACCTCGGGAAGTGCCTATCAGATCCTGCGCAAGGGGCAGACACCGGAAGCGCCCACCTTCAGCCGCTACGGCTACACCCTCGTCGGCTACGACAAGCAGCTCGAGCCGATCTACGAGAACACCGCTTTCACGGCGGTCTGGACAGTCACGCTCTACACCGTCCGCCTCTACGCAACCGAAGAGACCGTGCTTTTTGATGCAACCTTTGCGCGCCGCAACGATGCACCGAGCTGCTTTGAAAGGACCTTCACCGTCTTTGACAGCTTCGAGATCCCGACGCCCACCAGCACCGGCTACAGCTTTCTTTCATGGAACGACGCCGCAGACGGAAACGGCGAGACCTATACGTCGATCGAACGCTTCACCGATCACGATCTTGCACTCTACGCGATCTATAGCGTCAAGTTCTATTCGATCAGCTTCGGTGAGGTTGACGGTGTCAGCTACCCCGACTATTACCTGCCCTACGGAACGGCAATTGAGGCTCCCGTGCTCAGCGCCGCAGAGGAACGGGCAGGCTACGGCCTCAATTGGTACACAGACGCATCTTACACCTCGCTCTACCGCTTTAGCTCGGTTCCTGCCGAGAATGTCACGCTTTACGGCAGATGGGACTACGAGACGGGTACGGGCTTCCTCGATTGGCCGCTTGACGATCTCTCCCAAATAACGATAGACAGCTTTGAAGAGCTTCTCGCCTTCGTGGATTACGTCCGTTTCTACGATATACAGGAGGACGTGACGGCAGAGGTGACGTACGACACCTACAAGAACGTCATCAGCGACCTTGCGCTCTGCGAGCAAATGGGACACTTCCGTGCCAACGGCGCCATCGGTTATTCGGCAGGCGAATCGACCGCCTATACCCATGCGAATGCCAAATGCTACGTCAAGGTGCGCGTCACTACCTCCTTCCGCGACAAGGAGGCTTCCCTGTCAACCGCTTCGAACAATGACTCTGTCTACACCTACCTTGCGCCAGACGTTGTCGGTCGCGGCGGTCTTTACCGCAATTTCTACATCGACAGCCTGCCGAACACGTTCAGTGTAACAACCACCAACCAACTGCAGTACGTCGTGGAACACGGCTACCGCCCCCTGCCCGTAGCAGGCTCTGATGCCGAACGTATTTACAATGCCGCCAAAGAGGTACTGAACACGATCCTTCCCGCAGACGCAAGCGATTACGAGAAGATCGAGGCAATCTTCGACTATCTCGTGACAAAAATCGAGTACGACCGCAATGCGGTGCTGATCGCAGAAACAGACGCTTCCTCCTGGCCCTATTACGACGCCTACTTCCTTGAAGGCGTGTTTGATAACAAAAAAGCGGTCTGCGACGGCATTGCCAAGGCATTTTCGCTCATGTGCAACATCGAAGGCATTCCCTGCGTGGAGGTCGTCGGCTCATCTCACGCATGGAACCGCGTCAAGCTGAATAACCGTTGGTACGTTGCCGACCCGACCTTCGGCAATCTCCATATCACAGGCAGCACGCGCACGCTCGTCGATCACAGCCACTTTTTGATCTCGGATGCCGATAAGCTCGAAACAGGCTATTCCACACTGAGCTTTCCCCATATCAAAGCGGAGGAAAGCTACGAATATTTTGCCAACAAAACCGCCACCGCTTTGGGCAAGAGCTTCGATTTCGTGATCAATTCCACCGAAGAGCTCGCCCTGATGCTTTGCTACCTTATGACGCTTGAGGACGATCTTGACGGTTGCTCCATAGACTTCGTCTACGCAATCAGCGGCGTATCCTTCGGGGAGGCATACGCCTCAGCCACGAAGATCCTGCAGCGCGAGGGCATTCGATTCCGCTACAACTGCTCTTCCTACGGCGCAAGCTACAACACGGTCTATAAGATCGTTTTCCTGCGCACGTAAGCCGAATCAATAAGCCAAAAGCGAGGAAAAGGCGCTGTCTCATAGCATCATCAACAAAAGGTGAACGCTGTGTGCAACCTTAACAAAAAATCAAGGTCTCCGGAATGGATGACCTTGATTTTTTGTTGCTTTTGTATAGAAAGCTGTTTCAAAAAATCAATTTGAGACAGTCCCTTTTCCTTTTTATAAGCAGGCGAGGCGTACTTTTCCCGACCCACAAAAGCATCCTGTGATACCCTCTCGGATCAAAAAAAGAAAGAGGGGAGCTTTTTTTGCAAAAAGCCCCCTTAGTGGTGAAATCATTCAGTTTTTCAGGTTGTAGCTTGTGGTGTGGTGACTGCTTTAACGGTACAACTTCAGGCAAGGGTGACGTGCGGTATTATGTACGGACGACGACGAATTTGATCGCGGTTCGTGTTTCCTCTCCAACCGATACCTCGGTGAAGTAGGGAATGCAGGCGATTGAAATCTCATCCTCAGCAAGAAAGACTCTTGCAACGGCGATAGCTTTTATTGCCTGATTGACAGAGCCTGCGCCGATGGCTTGCAGTTCAACCTCCTTTTCCTCCCTCATAATACCTGCGATAGCGCCTGCTACCATGTTTGGGTTCGATTTCGCCGATACTTTAAGCAGTTCCATAGTACACCTCTGTTTTTTCGTCTGAGTTTTGGATATACGCCATCCTAGTTTTGTAAAAAACAAAAATAGGTCTATACGTATTATAGACCTATTTTCAATATATTGCAAGAGCTTTATGAAAAATTTACTCTTTTTACCAACTCGACGCGTGATTTTTGTGCATTATATACAAAAATAACACTGTTCATGGTGATCGGACCTGCCGCAAGCTCAAAGCGTTGGGGCATGCCCGTGCGGAGCTTTTGCATGACGGGCTCATATCGGATACCGAGCGCGGAATTCTGCACGCCGCACATGCCGAGATCGGTGATAAATGCCGTGCCGCCCGGCAGGATGCGCTCATCCGCCGTCTGTACGTGGGTGTGCGTACCGCAGACGACGTCCACTCTGCCGTCGAGATAGTGCGCCAGAATGGCTTTCTCGCTGGTGGCTTCGGCGTGGAAATCGAGTATTGAGAGATCGTATTCCCCCGCGTGACGCTTCAGAATGGCGTCAACGGTGTCGAAGGGAGAAGCAAGCGGTTCAAGATACACCAAGCCCTGCAGGTTTATGACGAGGACGCGCAGACCGTCTGCCTCCACGATCACACAGCCGTGACCGGGATTGCTCGCGGGGTAATTGGCAGGACGCAGGATATACTTGCAGTCGTCAAGAAACGGATAGATGCCGCTTTTCTGCCAGATGTGGTTGCCGCTAGTGATCACGTCGACACCCGACGTTAAAAGACGCTCCGCCGTTGCCTGTGTGATCCCATTGCCGGGATCGGCGTTTTCGCCGTTAGCGACGGTGAGTGAAATATCGTATTCCTTGCGGATCTTCCAGAGATTGTTACAAACGAAATCGGCAGCGGCAGGGCCGACGATATCACCGATACAGAGGATATTCATTGAATGACCTGACCTTTTTTCTCTTACCGAGCGGCTGTCTTTTTCAAGCGTGTCGTTCGGTAAAACGAAAAGAAGCTCCTTTTTTAGCGTTCCGCCTTTTAGTGAGGCTTTTTTGAAAAAGGGTGGGCAGAAATTGCCCACCCTTTTTTCATGCATATAATAAAATCAAATCTATTCATATCCCTTGCGGGAGGGGCTGTCAGTAACCGTTTTATTTTATTATATGTCAACTGCCGAAGGGGCAGATTTACTTTGCGTAGTCAACTACGCGGCTTTCGCGAACAACG
>CAZYFC010000119.1:0-4909 GCA_964646715.1 uncultured Lachnospiraceae bacterium | reverse complement strand
GTAGGTGCTCTTTAAGCAGTTGAGCGTCTTGCCGCGCACGGGGATGATAGCCTGAAACTCAGCCGAACGACCGAGCTTACAGGAGGCAAGCGCCGAGTCACCCTCCACAATATAGAGTTCGCGGCGCTCGGGATCCTTTGAACGGCAGTTAACGAACTTCTCCACGCGGTTGGCAATATCGATCGTGCCGCTCAGCTTCTTAGTGATGTTATGGCGCGTCTCGTCAGCCGCCTCGCGGCTTCTCTTATTGATCAGGATCTGATTGGCGGCGGTCTCGGCATCGAGCGGATTTTCAGCGAAATAGATCTCAAGCCAACGCTTGATATAATCAGTCATCGCCTTCTTGATAAACTCGTTGGTGATCGCCTTTTTTGTCTGATTGGCATAACTCGTCTGTGTCGAGAAGGAGTTGATCACGAGAACGAGACATTCCTCGATATCAGCAAAGGTGATACCCGACTCGGATTTTTTATATTTTCCCTGCTGAGTAAGATACTTATCAAAGCCCGACAGGAATGCGGAGCGTGCTGCCTGTGCGGGCGAGCCGCCATGCTCCAGAAAGGAGGAGTTATGATAGTATTCGGCAACGTGTACCGTCTTCGAGATACAGAAGGTCATCTCAAACTTGAGCTTGTAATCGGAAAGATCGGCGCGGTCACGGCCGACTGTTTCAGTCTTGAAAAGCCTGGGAGCAGTGATCGCACTCTCGCCCGCAAGCTCGGCAACACGGTCAACGATGCCGTTTTCGTAATAAAAGGACTCCTCGGTAAAGCGCCCCTTCTCCTCCTCATATAGGAATTCAAAACGGATGCCACTGTTGACGACGGCCTGCTTTTTCAAGGTCTCAACGAAATGCTCCTTTGGAATAATGATCTCCTTGAAGACCTCAAGATCGGGCTTCCAGCGGATCGTCGTGCCCGAAAAGGCTTCGCCTCTTGTACAGGGGCGCTTGCGAAGTTCACCGACAGGCTCGCCCTTTTGAAAATCCATTTCAAAGACCGTCTCACCGTTTGATGAGCGAACGTACATAAACTCGGAGGCACACTGCGTGGCGCACGCGCCGAGGCCGTTGAGACCAAGCGAAAATTCATACGCCGCGCCCTCTGTGTTGTTGTTATATTTACCGCCTGCGTAAAGCTCGCAGAAGATGAGATACCAGTTCCACTGCCCCTCTGCCTCATTGAAGTCCATCGGCACACCTCTGCCGCGGTCAGTGACTTCAAGCGTACCGTCGCGCAGAACGCGCACGGTGATAAGCGAGCCGTGACCCTCTCTCGCTTCGTCGACCGAGTTGGAAAGGATCTCGAAAAAAGCATGCTCACAGCCCTCAAGACCGTCCGAGCCAAAGATCACGGCAGGGCGCTTTCTCACTCTGTCCGCACCCTTTAACTGCTGGATGCTCCGATTGTCGTATTGGGCCTTATCCTTTTCCTTTGCCATCTATATATCCGTCTCTTTTCTGTAAATTCAGGGTATAGTACCACACTATATAGTATAAACCATTTTCAAATTCTTGTCAAGTATCTTTTACTGCAAGTCCGATCGAGCCCTGTTCGAGAAGTCCGATCACGCGCTGAAAACGATAAAGGTGAGTCAAACGGCAACTGCCGTTTGACTCACCTTGTCGTACATCGTCACGCATTATTCAGCGCCCGTAGGCGCGATCAGCCCATTGGGATCAGTGGTCCCCCTCCCTCTTCGGTGTCCTCAGTGCCCTCTGCAGTCGAGTCATCGGCTGTCTCCTCTGTCGTTCCGTCAGGCGTCGCTTCAGTTGTGTCATCGGGCGTCACTTCAGTTGTGTCATCCGGACTCTCTTCGGTATCACCCACAGCCGAGCTCGTCATTTCAATGGGGTCACTCCATGGGCCGGTCGTACCGGTAGCCGAGGTATCGTCACCCTCGCCTTCAGTAGCCGCACCCTGGGTCTGGCTTGTATCGTTATTGACCGCCGCAGTCGTCTCAGCAGAGGTCTCTTTGGCAGTCGTATCATCAGCACTCCCGCACGCCACGACTGTCAGGCAGATCACGAGAAGCACGAGCAGTGCAAAAAGAACTTTTCTCATAGTCAGTTTCCTTTCAAAGACCTTGTTTACGTTCAGCTTATCATAGAAGCAGCTCTTTGTCAAGAGCGACTCTGCAGGATGACGCCGCAACCAACAGACAAGGCGGTATGAATGGGCAAATGAAGAGCCTCAGACGGCTTATTTGTTTTCAAAAACCAAGACCGTCCAATCGGCCTCGCTGCCCTGATCCACGAGCGTAAGTCCACCTGCCGCCATTGCCTTGGCAACATCCTCGGCACGGTCCTCAATAATGCCCGAGCAGATAAGATGCGCGCCTTCGGCAAGACAGGGTCTGATGTCGGGTGCCATACGGATGAGGATATCGGCAACGATATTCGCCATGGCGAGCTTGTATTTTTTCGTTTTATCGACCGCAGAAAGCAGGTCGGAGACCGCACAGGTCACGTTGGGCGTGTCGTTTGCCTCAGCGTTTTCGTTAGCCACGCGGACCGCCACGGGATCGATATCAAAGGCGTCGGCATAGGAACAGCCGAGCTTGGCGGCAAAGAGCGACAGAATGCCGCTTCCCGTCCCGATATCCAGGACGTTATCGCCCTTTTCCATGTATTTTTCAAGCATGACGGCACAAAGACGAGTCGTTTCGTGCGTACCCGTGCCAAACGCCATGCCGGGATCCATTCTGACGATCACCTCGCCTTTTTCGGGGAGATAGTCCTCCCACATCGGCACAACGACGAGGCGGTTTCCGATCTTCAAGGGCTTATAATACTTGCGCCAGGCGTTTGCCCAGTCCTCCTCGTTCACCCCCTCAACCGTTACCTCGTAGACAATAGAGTCCTGTGTGAAGCGCTCCTTGAGAAATGCCATCGCGTCGGCAATATCCTTCACCTCGGGAAGGAAAAAGCTGACGTAACAAACGCTCTTATCGGCGTTCAGGATGCCCTCGTCTATCAGCTCGCCGTAGACCTGCATCAGATTCTCCTCGATATCCGAATAATCCTCGATCATAAGACCCGAATCGATCATCGACATGATAGCAACCACGCGATCGAGATCGTCGTGCGCGCATTTGACTTTAATTTGCGACCAGTTCATACTCTGTCCTCTCTTTATTAACGAAAAGGGATCGCTTTTTTCGCGAGCGATCCCTTATTCTTACTTTTTCTTGAATATCTGCTTGAGCTTATCGAAATACTTCTCGCGCTTCGAATATTTGCTATCGTCACAGTCACCCGAGAAGCAGCGAAGCAATTCCTTCTGCGCGTCGGACAGGTTACGCGGCGTTTCAACCGTCACGGTGAAGATCAGATCGCCAAGTGCGCGTGAATTGACGCTTTGAATGCCCTTGCCGCGCATCGTGAAGCGCGTGCCTGTCTGTGTACCCTCGGGAATGCGGTACTGCACGTTGCCGCGAAGTGTCGGCACGGTGATATCCGCACCGAGTGCCGCCTCGGCAAAGGTGATCGGCACGTCGCAGTAGATGTTGATGCCGTCACGCGTGAAGATCTCGTGCTTCTGCACCGAAACCGTGACGTAAAGATCGCCTGCGCCGCCGCCCATTTTGCCCTCGTTGCCCTGAGAGCGAAGAATGACGCTCTGTCCGTCGTCAATACCTGCGGGAATCGAGACCTCCAGCTTCTTTCTGATACGCAGGCTGCCGTTTCCGCGGCATGCCTCACAGGGCTTTCTCACGATCCTGCCCGCGCCGTTACAGGTGGGGCAAGGGCCCGTGCTCTGCATCATGCCGAGAATGGTTCTCTGCGTCGTGCGAACCTGACCGGAGCCACGGCAGGTCGAACAGGTCTCAACCGAGCTGCCCTCCGCCGCACCGCTGCCGTTACATTTGCCGCACTTCTCTATTTTATTGTAGGTGACCTCTTTTTTACAGCCGAAGGCTGCCTCTTCAAAGCGGATGGTGATCCGCGCCTGCAGATCGTCGCCGCGCGTCGGGCCATTTCGCTTTGACGAAGAGGAGGAGAAGCCGCCGCCAAAGATGTTTTCAAAGATACTGCCAAGGTCGCCCATATCAAAGCCACCGCCGTAGCCGCCGCCGTAGCCACCGCCTGCGGCAGGATCGAACGCGGCGTGACCGAATTGGTCGTATTTCTGACGCTTGTCGGCATCGGAAAGCACCGAAAAGGCCTCGTTTGCCTCTTTGAACTTCTGTTCAGCCTCTTTGTCGCCGGGATTCATATCAGGATGATACTGCTTTGCCAGCTTGCGGTAGGCCTTTTTGATCTCGTCATCACTCGCACCCTTGCTGACACCGAGTACCTCATAGTAGTCACGTTTGTTTTCAGCCATGATACCTCATGCCTTTCTTCATTTGCATTGTCCGATACGCCAAAGCCGAAGGCGGTTTTATCCGCCTTCGGTCAAATTGGTGATCATTTTCCGGTTTTATCTTCAAAGTCGGCATCGTATGCGCCGCCGTTTGCGCCGCCGTTTGCACCGCCGTTATCATAGCCGCCGTTTGCATCGTAGCCGGCGCCGCCTGCACCGTTTGCGCCGCCGTTTTGCTGGTAGAGCTTTTCGGAAAGCTTGTAGAACGCCTGCTCAAGTGCCTCGGTGTCGACCTTGATCGCATCCGTATCGCCACCCTTCACAGTCTCCTTGAGCTTTTCAACAGCCGCAGTCACGTCGCTCTTGTCAGCGTCGGAAAGCTTGTCGCCGATCTCGCTGAGCGTCTTTTCGCACTGGAAGATCATCGTCTCGGCGCGGTTCTTGATCTCAACTGCTTCCTTGAGCTTTTTATCCTCGTCAGCATACTTTTCAGCATCCTTCACAGCGCGCTCCACGTCCTCCTTGCTCATATTGGTAGAAGAGGTGATGGTGATGTGCTGTTCTCTGCCCGTGCCCTTGTCGGTTGCAGTGACGTTCACGAT
>CAZYFC010000118.1:0-4912 GCA_964646715.1 uncultured Lachnospiraceae bacterium | reverse complement strand
GTTATTTTCCTGGTTATCCACTGTAATAATTCCCTTTCTTAACGCTTGCTCCCGTCTTATACAGCCGAGAGCTTGGTGAATAGCAACATTTTCATATTCTGAACGTTGGGATTGTATTGCATGTCCTTCTGAATAGCCACGACGATGTCGTTGACAAAGAGAAGGCGAGACAGAGAGACCCTTTCGGCCAGCTCGGCAATGTACTCACTCTTCGGGAAGAAGAAATCGCACTCACCTCTTGTGGCACGATAGGCGATCGCGTCGCGCAGACAGAGTCGCAGAAGCTGCAGCCCCTCCCGAAAGCCGTCGCGATCAGGCGGAAGACTCATGATCTTGCGAAGCAAAAGAGCGCGGTCTCTGTGATAATAGGCGTTCACAATATCAAGCGCAGTATAATTCAGATCGCCTATCTTGCTCTCGGCATCCACGATCTTAAGAAGAGCTTCTCCGTATGCGCCGCCTGAAGAGCGTGTGATCGCATCAAAAGCCGCCTTGTCCTTAGCGTTCAGTTTCTGGGCATCAGGTGAATAGCGAAGCAGATAATAGGTCAGCTCCTCTGAAGAAAAGACCTGCATACGAAGAACGGGCGCGCGCGAGCGTATCGTTGCAAGAAGGCTTGCAGCATTCTCGCAAAGAAGAAAGATGTAGACGGCACGGGGCGGATCTTCCATCAGCTTGAGAAGCGCGTTTTGTGCCTGCGTGGTTAATAGGTCGGCACTCGTTATGAAGAAAAACTTATGATCAAGATCGTTTGGCTTGATACACGCCGCAAGCTTCATCTCACGCACCGACTCAACGCCGATCGACTTTCTCTTTTCCGGAAGCGTGATCTCAACCACGTCTGGACAGGCGCCGCTTGTGATCTTCTTTACGTCGGAGGAAGTATTGGCCATGGCAGCGGCAATCGTGCGAGCAAGGGTAAGCTTGCCTCCGTTGCGCGGTCCTTCGATAATATATGCGTGCAACAGCTTCCCTGCGGCAATATCCGACATAAGGCGTTTTTTGAGATCGGCATTGCCGTATATCGCACCCCAGAGATATGAAACGTCAAGCATCCAGCGTCCCCCTCTTTTTCAAAATCACCGATAGATACATGCATACATGGTGTATTATATCATTCATTTTTCGATTTGTCAATTTTTTTCTTGCAAAAGGATCGATTTTAGCAAAAAAAGACGCACGCCTTCCATAAAGAAGGTGTGCGTCAATTGCGTATCACTTAATCACACGGACACGGATAACGCCTTCAACCGCGTGTATCTTGGAAACAGAATCAGACGAAAGCGTTTTTGCCTCAATATCCAGAAGCGTATAGGCAAATTCGCCCTTTGAGGCGTTTGACATATGAGCAATATTGATGCCTTCTTCAGCGATAGCAGACGAGATACGCGACAACACTGCAGGAATATTCTTGTGCAGCACGCAAAGCCTTACCGCACTTACTCTCGGGGCAGAAACGTTCGGGTAATTGACCGAGTTTTTAACGTTACCGTTTTCAAGATAATCGATAAGCTCTTTGGCGGCAAAGACGGCACAGTTTTCCTCCGACTCCTCTGTAGATGCGCCAAGATGGGGGATCGTCACGATATTCCCGATACCAACTGTCTCGTCGGTCGGGAAATCGGTCACGTAGCGCGTGATCTTGCCACACTTGACCGCTTCGATCAAAGCGGGTGTATCGATTAGCTCGGCGCGCGAGAGATTGAGAAGGCAAACGCCGTTCTTCATCTTTTCGATTGCATCCTTACCGATCATACCCTTTGTTTCGTTCGTCGCGGGAATATGCAGGGTGATAAAATCACACTTTTCAAAGATCTCGTCATAACCGCAGGCGCGCTTGACCGAGCGTGAAAGATTCCACGCACTCTCGATCGAAAGATAGGGATCATAGCCAATAACAGACATTCCGAGAGCTGAGGATGTCGCCGCATTGGCAACCATACCGCCGATCGCGCCGAGACCGATTACCCCAAGTGTCTTTCCCGCCAGCTCAACACCGTTAAATGCACTCTTCCCTTTTTCCACAGTTTTGGCAACGCTTCCGTCCTTTTCAAGCGTCTCAGACCAGCGGATACCGCCGTAGATGTTTCGTGCCGCAAGAAAAAGAGCAGCAAGCGTCAGTTCCTTCACGGCATTGGCATTGGCACCCGGCGTATTGAAGACAACGACGCCTTTTTGGGAAAGTGCCTCGACCGGAATATTGTTTACACCTGCTCCGGCCCTAGCTACACCCAGAAGATTGTCTTTGAAGACCATATCGTGCATTTTGGTACTTCTTACGAGTATGCCGTCAGGAGCGTCACAATCCTCGCTCAGCTGAAATTCATTTTTATCAAAAAGATCTAGTCCGAGCGGCGAGATCTTATTCAGGAGTTGAATACGCTTCATTTATGTACCCCCTTCAGGCTTTTGGATTTTTTTCAGCAAAGTCTTTCATGAATCTGATCAGCGCTTCCGCCCCTTCAGTCGGCATAGCGTTATAGATCGATGCACGCATTCCTCCAACTAATCGGTGACCTTTAAGATTCACAAGCCCTTGCTCAGCCGCATCTTTGACAAACTTATCATCCAACACTCTATCACCCGTAACAAAGGTCACGTTCATCATTGAACGCGCCGGCCTTTCATTGTGGTTCAGATAGTACGACTGACTGTCAAGATAGTCGTAAAGAAGCTCAGCCTTCTTTTGATTGTAAGCCTTCATTCCCTCAAGTCCGCCCATATCGTTCTTGATCCATTTGGCAACGAGCCCCGCAACGTAAATGCACCAGCAAGGAGGTGTGTTATACATCGAGCCGTTATCCGCCATCACCTTGTAATCAAGCATCGTGGGGCAGACGGCGCTTGCCTTGCCGATCAGATCGTCTCGAACGATCACAACGGTAAGTCCCGCCGGACCCATATTCTTCTGTGCGCCCGCATAGACCATGCCGAACCTTGAAATATCGATCGGTTCGGACAAAATACAGGACGAAAGGTCGGCAACGAGCGGCGCGGTGGTTTCTGGAATATAATCCCATTTCGTTCCAAATATCGTGTTATTAAAGCAAATATGAACATAGTCGGCGTCTTCCCGAAAATCCGCTTTTGTAAGGCGCGGAATATAGGAGTAGTTTTTGTCTTCCGAAGAAGCAACGAGGCGAATATCGCCGTATTTCTTTGCCTCGGAATAGGCCTTCTTTGAAAACTGACCCGTTACCACGTAGTCAGCCTTTTTGCTTCCCGAGAGAAGATTCAAAGGCAAGGCAGCAAACTGAGTTGAAGCGCCTCCTTGCAGAAAAAGCACCTTATAATGATCAGGAATCGACATCAGCTCACGAAGCGTCGCTTCGGACTCCGTGATGATCGCTTCATAGGTCGAAGATCGGTGACTCATCTCCATCACTGACATGCCTGAGCCCTGATAGTTCATCATTTGAGATGCGGCAGTTTCCAAAACGCTTTCGGGAAGTATCGAGGGGCCTGCGGAAAAATTGTAAACGCGGTTCATACTTTTTTCGTCTGAAGCAATCTTCAGCCTACTTTCCTCCTTTGATTCATTCATATGTGAAATGCCTGAAAAGGTGATGCTTGCTTTCCCTTGTTTCGAGAGAAAAAATATGGTCTATTATATCCGAAATATTTTTGTTTGTCAATATCAAAAACCGAATATTTTTCTATAGAGGCAATCATTTCCATGTACATTCTGAATATTTTTTCATTCACAGCAAAAGGGCTTACCCATCCTCAGAAGAAGGACGGGTAAGCACCAATCGAGTATTCGTTACTTTTTCACAGTGAAATGCACCGGAAGCCCCTTTTCGTAAACAACGGGATACTCCCCCTCAATCAGGGGCAGAAGATAGTCAACGCAAGCATCTGTGACATTGTTTCCTTCAGGCGTAATAAAATCGCGCGGCACGGAACGGATCTTATTGGCAATGAGAGAAACATCCTTGGGACGGTAGCGGATCGTATACGGCGCATCACTTCTTTCATAGCAGATCATACATCCGTTTGCAGAAGGCGCATATGAGGCGGCGGCATAGCCAACGCCAAAGGACTCATTGATATCATTCGCTGAAAGAATATGTGCGGCACAGCGTTGCGGAAGATTCAGTTCAACCGAACGCACCTTACAGCCGAAATGCGCCTTGACGAGATGCTCAAGCGCCTTGCCGGTACCCTGCAGATACTTATGCCCGAAAGCGTCTGTCGCACCGCTTTGAGTACCCTCACCGACGTAGCGACCGTCTGCGAAACGCACGCCCTCCGAAACGGCAACCACGACATTGGGATGCTTTTCAAACGCTTTTTCAATATCGGCGTAGAATGCATCAGGATCAAACGCAACTTCAGGCAGATAGACGAGATCGGGGGAGACGTCACAAACAGCTCTGACGAGAGCCGACGAGGCTGTCAGCCAACCCGCATCGCGTCCCATGATTTCCACGATCGTCACAGCCTTCATGGTATAAACCGCCGTGTCTCTCAGGATCTCCTGCATCGTTGTGGCAATGAATTTTGCCGCAGAACCGAAGCCGGGCGTTTGTGAGGTACCGTCAAGATCGTTATCGATCGTTTTTGGCACACCAACAAAGGAGACTCCTTCGATGCCGTTTGCCGCAGCATAGGCAGACAGCTTGGCAACCGTATCCATCGAATCGTTGCCGCCTATATAGAAGAAATAACCGATGTTATATCTGTTAAAGAAAGCGAAAAGCTTTTCATAGATAGGTCTGCCCTCCGGATCGTCGACTCGGGGGAGCTTTTTGCGGCAGGAGCCGAGCGCGGCGGCAGGTGTCTGTTTCAGAATCGCAAGATCGGCTTCACTTGCAAGCTGAGCGCCAATGTCAACGAAGCACTCATTCAGAATACCCTCTACACCGTTGATCGCGCCATAAACCGTATTAATGTACGGTGCGTCAAGAGC
>CAZYFC010000117.1:0-4921 GCA_964646715.1 uncultured Lachnospiraceae bacterium | reverse complement strand
TCAGGGATGGCAAAAGCGCTGTACCGAAAATTGCGCGAGGATCAAAGCAAAGAAAGTATCCACGTATATTCACCGCCCAATATGGGGAAAACGACTATGTTGCGTGACATCATAGAGCATTTGTCGGGCACAAAGCGGGGAAAGCGCGTCTCGGTCGTGGATACGAGAGGTGAAATTGAGACCGATGTTCTGAGGCGGTTGTCTCATGTGGATTTTTTATCCGCTTATCCTCGTGCCAAGGGAATCGAAATTGCTACGAGAACACTTTCGCCCGAGTATATTGTCTGTGACGAAATCGGCGGCCACGAAGAAGCGTTGGCGCTTCTTTCTGCACAGAACTGCGGTGTACCTATCATTGCTACCGCACATGCTTCAAGCATTGCTGAGCTTCTTTCGAGACGTAATATTGCACTTCTCCACGAAACAGGGCTGTTTTCGTATTATGTCGGGATAGAGAAGATCGAATTTCAAAAACCGCCCCGATTGCGTGTGACACGGTATCAGGGCGGCGTATTCAGTGAAGTCAATCGTCCTACGCTTTTATGTGAGGTATAAATGTTTGTTGAAATGCATAGGTCTCTTACTCATTTTTTTCTTTTTCAGTATGGGCGGTCATCTGTTCTCCCGACGAGAAAGGGAGCGGATACTTTGTCTTGAAGGGCTGATAGCGTTGGTTGAGCATATCAGACAAGGCGTCCGTTATGAGAGATCCCCTTTGAATCAGTTGTTCGCCTCTTTTTTCTGGCAGTCGCTTCATGATTGTGGTTTTCTTGCTGTTCTCAATGAGAGTGGACTTTCGGAGGCATATCAAAAGAACCGATTCTGTTTTGCATTGAACAGTTTTGTCGAAAACCGATTTATCTCCTTTTCCGAAACGCTTGGAACACTTCCGCAGGAGGAACAGGTGCTTGCATGTGAAGCTTGCAGAGAAGCACTTGAGAAAAGTATGGAGGAAAAAAAGAATGCCTATCCGAGCAGG
This sequence comes from uncultured Lachnospiraceae bacterium, assembly GCA_964646715.1. GTDB lineage: Bacteria > Bacillota > Clostridia > Oscillospirales > CAG-272 > RGIG1993. The sequence continues at coordinate 3,942 of CAZYFC010000117.1, read as the reverse complement.
CAAAAGGTGTATCATGCAATTGGAATCGGCTTGGGGATCGGGGTCGTTATTCTGCTGATCTAATACACGGGAGGAATGGAATGAGCGCGGAATTGATTTTCAAGATCATCGGGATCGGTCTTCTCGTGAGTGTTGCCTATCAACTGTTATCGAAAAGCGGGCGAGACGAGCAAGCTATGCTTGTTACGCTTGCGGGAGTTGTTGTTGTTCTGCTGATGCTTGTGGGTGAAATATCCGAGCTGCTCAATACGATCAAAGAGCTGTTTGGACTATGAGCGACGTTCTGACAACCTTATCCTTGACCTTGATTTTTGTTCTGCTTCTTGGGCTGATACGTAGCATCAAGGGAGAGCTTGTGCTTCCGTTTTCTATTTGCATTTCAGTGGCGCTTGTTGGGGTAGCGATGGCTATAGCACATCCTGTGATCGATTACATGAGTTCTGTTGCATCACCATACAGCGAGACATATCTCATCATTTTGTTTAAGGCGATAGGCGTATCGCTTCTGACGGTCACTTGTGCCGATATATGTCGTGACGCAGGCGAAACAGCGATCGCTTCTCGTGTGCTGCTGATCGGAAAGTGTGAACTGCTTGCACTTTCGCTGCCGCTATTCCGTGACATTTCGACGCTTCTGACGAGTGTGATGGAGGGTTGAAATGCATTCTGCAAAAAAAATCGCGCTTCTTGTATTCATGGCATTGCTTCTCTTTGCCTGCATAGGTCTTACGGTATATGCTGATGACGAGGAATCGCTTCCGGACGCCGAAGAGTATCTTGAGGACGTGATCGATGCAATGCCATCTGAGGTCGAAGCACTTTTGCCTGAGGCGGATAGCTACGACACGCTTGCCGAAGAGGCTGATACGGAATATCTGCTTTCTTTATCGCTGTATTTCCTGAAAGAGATACTTGCATCTTTTCTTCAAGATCTCAGTATCCTTATGACTTTTGTCCTTTTTGCCTCTGTTGCATGTAGAATCGAGGATTCCTTTGAAGAGACAAGGGACGGACTTGCCTCCTTCGTTGTGATCCTCGTCGTTGGATTTCAGTTATTTTCAAGACTTCGCGATATGTATGATCAGACGCTTTCGTTTTGTGAGAGCGTTTCTGCCTATATGCTGACCTTAAACGGCGTGATGGGGTCGGTATCTATACTTGGCGGGGGGACAGCCGAGGCGTCGGTGCGCTCCGTTGCTCTTTCTGCGGTCATATCTCTTTTAGGTTCTACCGTTACGACGCTTCTTTTACCGATCGTCCGACTGTCCTTTGCACTTGCTATAACGTCCTCTCTCTCATCGCGCCTAAGGCTTTCTTCGGTTGCCTCTTTTTTCAGAAACGCCTTTACCTTTCTGCTGGGGTTTCTTGCAACGGTATCGGTCGTTGCTTTGACGTTTCAAACTGCACTCGCGCAGGCCGAGGATACTCTGGCAGCCAGAAGCTTGCGCTTTGCCGCGGGAAGCTCGATCCCTTACGTCGGAGGAGCACTCAGCGATTCAATGAGAACGCTTTCTGCATCGGTTTCACTGATCAAGAGCAGTGTGGGAACGGTCGGGACTGTCGGACTGTTTTTGACGGTTCTATATCCGCTTTCGGCGCTTGTTTCCTACAAGCTGTCCCTTTCTTTTGCCAAATCGGCGGCAGGTGTGATGGGTGCTGACAGTGTGGAATTAATTATGGACGAGGCAGGGAAGCTGATCAATATGATGATCGCGTGTCAGGTTATCCTTTTCTCTTTATATATTTTCGTGATCGCGCTTTTTTCTTTGAGCGCTTCTCCTCTGGAGTGATATATGGCTGCGATATCTGAGTTTGTATTCGCAACATTCGTTGCATCCCTGTTGGCGGTTTGGGCAGAACGCATCACACCTGAAGCTATGACGCGCTACGTTCGACTGATAGCTTCATTGATCGTGTTGCTCTATATAATTACACCTTTGAAAAATCTCTGCCTTGGTTTTGTTGAGACGCTTGAAGATACTCTTTTTGTAGATGATGAAAAAGAAAGCTCCTCTACGGAATCCTATGAGGCGCTTTTGTCAATGTCAGAAGCAGCTGCTGAAAAAAGCCTTCGTTTACATCTTGCTGAGGAATTTGACATCACATCGGGTATTGATCTATCGCTCTCCATGACGATAGAAAATGAAACAACTGTTTTGATATCATCGGTCAAGATCGGCCTTTCGGAGGAATACGGTGATCTTGCACCGAATATACAAGAATATGTGGAAGCACTCTTTTGCTGTCAGGTTGAGGTTTTAATTGAGGGTGGATGAGATACGGCAGGTGAGCGATATGAAAAAAACACCGATTGGCAAGAATGCACTCTATTTGATCGTTGCACTGGTAGCGGGCGTTTTGCTACTACTTCTTTCGGGTAGCTTTGATCTTTTGAAAAGCGATGAAACTCATGAAGAGGAGGAGGACTTTGAGCTTTGCGAAAAGCGTTGTGAGGAAAGGATCGCCTCATTGATCAAGGAGGTTGACGGCGTTGAGAGTGTGACGGTTCTCGTCACACTCGATGAGCTTCCTACGCAGAAAACGCGACCTGCCGTTAGGGGCGTTGCGATCGTTTGTCACGGAAGAGAGTCTGCGGAGCTTAAACTGAAGATCGTTTCGCTCGTTCGGTCTGCTCTTGGCGTGACATCGGATAAGATCTGCGTGGAATTTTCATAAGTAATGGTATATCCGTCCCAAAGGGCGAATAGATATATACAAAAGACGATAAGGAGGAAAACCCATGGTTAAAATTATTAAATCGGAAAGTAAAGCCGGTCAGGTTGAAAAGGCGGAAGGCGGATTCGAAAAAGTCATTGAGCCTATGAAAGTGAAGACTAAGCGCAATCTCATTATTCTCGGTGCGATCGTTCTGATTGCAGGGGCGGTATTTCTTAATTGGATCCTGTTTGCAGATAACGCAGATCCCCTTGAGCCGAACGATCCTGCCGGCAACGTGACCGAGGGAGTGAGCAATGAAGCCTCGAGTCCCGATGAGGAGGACAGCTATTTTGCAATGGCTCAGCTTAACCGCGCGAATGCGTACGACACGGCATACAATACGCTTTTGGCTGTAACGACGAGTGCAAACGCAACCGAAGAAGCCAAGGATGCGGCGTTCCAAGAGATCACGACTCTTGCAGCAAACAAACAAGCCGAAGCGAATATTGAAACGCTGATCAAGGCGAAGGGATTTGAGGATTGTGTTGCGGTCATTTCCGACGGTCACATTGATATCGTTGTAAAGACGGGAGGACTTGAAGCATCTCAAAGAGCACAGATCCAGGAGATCGTCATGAAGCAGACGGAAATTACGCCTGCTCAGATCACCATTATCGAAAAAAGCGCATAAAAGTGATAACGCCGTTTCTGTGCGAAACGGCGTTAATTTATGCTTTTTTGAGCTAATATGAACAATACAGCCTTGATTTCATGCAAGAGGTGTGGTATAATGATGACACCATGGGAGATCGATCTATCCAGTACCGGTTGACCACGGAAACGAACCGAAAGGAACCTCACGATGAAACGATACCTTCTTTTGGCTGTTCTTGCACTTTTGATGCTGGTTTTTTTCATCTCCTGTGACAGCCCTGTAAACACTACGGAAGATTCTTTGCAAACCTCGGATGAGGACGTTACCTCTACTCGGACCGATACAAGCGATGATATTGATGCTCAGTCATCATCCGTCGAGACGACGGTCGGTGTGACGCTCGATACGATGAGTCCTGAAACGCGCGCCATGCTCGCAGAGATCGTATCGGAGAACAAACAGCGCGCGCTTACACTTGCCGATTCCACGATCGATAAATACGCTTCACCGATCCTTGGTTACATACTCGCTCGTTACTATAAGCCCGCTACGGGCAAGACCGACGGAACCGCTTCCGTCTGGCATTATACTGCATATTACGCCATGCTTTCTCGCATGATCGACATTGC
>CAZYFC010000116.1:0-4971 GCA_964646715.1 uncultured Lachnospiraceae bacterium | reverse complement strand
ATGAGCATACAGGTGCTCTAAAGATGTTTACTCATATTAAAGAAAACCAAATTTTCTACAAAACCTATTTCAAGCTGTGTTATGATGAAACGCATCTTATCTCGATTTATGATACCGAGCGAGCTGAAAAGGAACATATAGACAGCAACATTAAATATCATATCGAATTTTTCAGAAATGGTCTTAATGCCATTATTAAAATGTGGCTTGCGGGCGGATGTAAAGAGTCACCCGAAGAAATGTCGGAAGTGCTGAAAGCGGAATATCGGGGCAGATAAAGATGAAATTCTGCAAATTGTATTCAAAAGCTACCTTGCTAAACAAACAAGCCTGCAGACAAACAGTCAGCGAGGCTTGCTTTGTTTTTGTTTGTATTTGTGCTTTAGCCGGATGAGGCTGATCGGCGCGGGAGGGCGGCGCCTTCATGATCCTATGATGCATGACGGTTGTGGGGCAGCCGCATCTGTCCGTTTGAGAGAAAGTGCAGGGATGCTTCAAAAATAATCGAAGAAAATACTCAAAAAAGGTGGAATTTTGTAAAATATATGGTATAATAAAAGTACATTCTGAGAAGGAGATACGCTATGGAACGTTTTTTTAAGCTCAAGGAACGTGGCACAACAGTAAAAACCGAGTTTATTGCAGGCATGACCACCTTTTTTTCAATGGTCTACATTTTAATGGTAAATTCCAATATGTTTGCCGATCCGTTTGGCGACGGATCGAATCCCCTTGGTGTCAGTTACGGTGCGATCTATATCGCTACAGCGATCTCTGCTGTGGTGGGGACTCTTTTGGCGGGACTTCTTGCCAATCTGCCCTTGGCACAAGCAAGCGGCATGGGTCTGAACGCCTTCTTCGTTTATACCGTTTGTATTGGCTTTGGCCTGTCCTATGCCAATGCGCTCGTTTTGGTTTTTATCGAGGGTCTTGTGTTTATTTTTCTCACTGTTACAGGACTTCGAAAAAAGATTTTTGAAGCACTCCCTGATTCGGTCAAGGTGGCAATTCCTGCGGGTATCGGTCTATTTATTGCCTTTCTCGGTCTTCAAAATGCCGGTATTGTTGTTTCTGACAGCTCGACCTGTGTAGATCTCGCATCCTTTAATCTTCTTAACCAAAGCTGGGCGAGCGTCATGCCTATGATCGTTACGCTCTGCACCTTGCTTGCGATCGTGATCATGAGTCACAAGAATATTCGCGGCTCGGTTCTGATCGGTATTCTTGGCGGAATGGGTCTTTACTATTTGCTCGGTTTTACCGTGAGCGGTTTCTACGAGTCGTTATCAGTCAGTTTTATCAGCCCCCTTGAGGCTTTCCGTGAGTTTGGCACGCAATCCTTCTTTAAGGTTTTTACCGAAGGATTTGATTTTTCCGCTTATGCAAATGAACACGGAAATGCCAATCTTATTCTGATGATCGTCACCACGGCGCTGGCTTTCTGCATGGTAGATATGTTTGATACGATCGGCACGCTGTACGCCGCTTGCGAAAGAGCTGATCTCCTGAATGAAAACGGCGAGCCGATTAGCATGAACCGCGCAATGCTTTCGGATGCGATCGCTACCGCCACGGGCGCTGTTTGCGGCACGTCTACCGTAACAACCTTTACCGAAGTAAATGCGGGTGTTGCTGCGGGTGGACGAACCGGCCTTACCTCGGTCTTCTGCGGGATGTTCTTCGTCGTTGCGATGTTCCTGAGTCCCATCGCCCAGCTGATTCCGGGATGCGCTACGGCTGCTGCCCTGATCTACGTTGGTATACTTATGATGGGATCGCTTAAGAATATCGACTGGAGTGATTTCAAGATCGCCGTTCCCGCCTTCCTTACGCTTGTGATCATGCCGTTTACCTATAATATTTCCTACGGCATCGCGTTCGGTCTGATCTCTTATGTCGTTATCAGCGTTTTCTGCGGCGATTTCAAAAAGATCAAGATCAGCTCTTGGATCATCTGCGCTCTATTTATCGCAATGCTTCTACTCACCCATTAACATACCTTCTTCATGTATCCGCACGGCTTATTCACCGTGCGGATACTATTTTTGTGAGCGTGTCATTGCCGGGCCGTATAGTCGGAGAGGACGCAAAAGAGCAGCTTAGACCACTTAGCAATAAGGTGAGACAATTCGTGAGAGGCTGTGAAGTGAATTATACCCTTGCCGTTCACCGTCATTGTTCAGACATTGGTAACAGTCAGGAATCCGTTGTGCGGCACTGCGATTCTGACAAGTGCGTTAACGGTGTGGATCACGCCTTTTTCGACGAGGGACCCCATGCAGTCGGTGACGGTATAGGGCAAGCCGTCAAGCGTATCGACGCGGTCTAATACCACGAAATCGGAAGCGGTTGCGTTAACGACGGTCAGAGACTTTGTTCGTTCGGGAATCACAAACAGAGAGGTTTCATACAGGGCGGCGATCACGCGGCCCTCTTTTTCGGCATATGCATGCGAGTAATTTGCTTCCGGAGCGAGAGGAACAAGGTTGCCGTCAAGAAGCAGGTCGCGGTTATCATCCATGAAGCGCAAATAGTGCATCAGCATTTTTCTGTGTGAAGGGGAGAGCTTTTCCGGCAAAACCGAGATCTGAGGGACGAGGAAGAGAATATTGGAAAGCTGATCCGCCGCACTTTCAGGTTCGGCATCGTAATCCCACAAAAGCATGTCGGAATGAACCGCCGTGCCTTCTGTGAGAAGCCTCAGCGTCAGTCCGTTTACACGATTGATGATCGCCCCTCCCGCGCAGTCTCCCACGCGAAGGATATTGCCATAGGTCTGCATGAGCGGTCCGATGTAGGACTGTCTGAACTCGATCATGATATCGGGGTTGATAGCTTTAAGCTCGGTCATTACCTCGGAAAGAAGCCTTTCAACTGCCATCTCGAGCGACGGACAGTCCATGTCGAGGTAATTGGCGGGCGAATCGGGAGAAAGGGAAAAGCTGTCGATAAAATCGAGTTTGAGTCCGTCTAGACCCCAATCGCTTACCGCATGTTTATACGTTTCGGTGAGCCACGCGCGTACCTCCTTGAATCGCGGATCGAGGATCATGACGGAGCCTTCCTTGTCGCGTGCGCGCAGATACATGCCTTTGAATTTGCCGATAGTCTCTGCGTATTTCCCAACGAAGGGCACAGAATACCACAGCATACACTTCATTCCCATACCGTGCAGTCGGTCAACGAAGCGTCGCATATCCGGAAACTTCGATGGAACGGGCTTCCAATCCCCGCACCTCGTGTAGCCGTTCCGGATCTCATCGGTCTGCCATCCGTCGTCAAGAATAACGGTGCTCATGCCGAACATTTTGGCAATGGCGCACTGCTGCAGAAGTCTTTCTTCATCGACATCCTTCTGGAAGCAGTACCAGGAGGAAAACATCGCGCGTTTGGCTGCGTCTGGTACGTAAGCACTTTTATATCCGACGCCTGTGAAAAATTGTCTGATTGAAGAAAGACTCTCGTAATACGGTCTTTTTGACACGTCGATCATCAAAATTGTTTCGTAATGGGTCACAGCCTCGGTAAGCTCGGTGAAGAGCTGTAGAACGAAGCGGATCATGCCGCTTTTTTCCTCGATACCGGCTGTCAGGCGAAGGGGCGTTGCAGCGTCGGCAATCGCCGCGGAGGCGACGTTTGTTCCGCGACTGGATACGACCGCGATGATCGGTACGCCCGACGTTGATCTTGAGCCGTTTCCAACAGGACGCCAGGACGGACGCAAGCCTTTGTCAAACCCTCCGCCCGGAGTCCAGACTGAAAAGCCATCCTCAAGACGTTCGAGCCAAGATATACTCGCGCTGCTCGGCATGGTTGGCTTTGTGTAATCAAGTATGATGCGGTAATAAAATACACCGCCTTCTGAGAGGAAGCGTCCGTCACGGCACGGCGTGACAGTCACCTCGTCCGTGTGTTCAAAAAGTCTTTTGTATTTTTTCATTCTGACCTCCCTGACGGTGTTTTGTATACCCGCCGAATTTGTGACATTTTTCAGAGAAATGTGGCGTTTTTGTGTCGGTCGTTGGTTTATGTCTTGCAATTTATCTGTTTTTATGATACACTTATTTAACCTGAGGACTGTTTTCAAGAAAAGGAGATATTCATGCCTATACACGATATTCTGGTTAATGACGGTCAGTCTGTTGCACATTCCCGCTCCTGTTCTTACAGTGTTTCCTACGGTCATATACACAATCATAACGAGTTGCTTTTTCTCGTATCCGGTCGACTGAGGCTAGAGAACAATCTCGACTTTACTGAGATATCTGCTCCTGCTGTTATTATTCATAACTGTTACACGTTGCATCGCGCCGAGCTTCTCGAAGGAGAGTATGAACGGTATATTGTTAACTTTAACGATACGTCGCTTAATGAGATTGCGGGTATGCGCGATGCCGTCCGTTTTTTCAAGAACGCCAATATGACAATCATCCGTCTTGATGAAGCGATGCGTGAGACACTTGAGCGTTACTTTTTGCGTTACAGAGAGATGAGCGCGCATGACGGAAGTCAAAACGCGCTCACTTGCCTCATTTTATACGAGCTTGCCAAGTACCGTTCGGATGCTAATACCGTGAAACTGCGGGCAAAGATTCCGTACATCAACGACGTTATGAGCCATATTTCGAGCCATTACAGCGAATCGCTGACTCTCGACGAGCTGGCTGCACGGTTTTACGTCAGCCGTGCTAAGCTGGTCTCTGATTTCACTGCCGCGACGAATATGACGATCAAGCAGTATTCCACACTCGTTCGCATGAATGTGGCGCGCGGCATGATCCTTGACGGTGCATCCGTCCTAAGCGCGGCACGAGCTACAGGCTATAGCAACGTCAGCCACTTTTCCGCTGCTTTTGCTAAGATCTTCGGCACTAAGCCTGCAAAAATCAGGAAGTAGGCGTATCGAACACCCCTGATAAGGTATGGTGTTTTTGTCGCCTCTCTTGATTCTTTACCGAGTTGCGAGGATCG
>CAZYFC010000115.1:0-5024 GCA_964646715.1 uncultured Lachnospiraceae bacterium | reverse complement strand
TGCATACAAGTTCACCGCTAAGCAGTGCACCCGTAATGCTTACGGCATTCTCGTACCCCCTCCGCTTCGCTTCGACATCCTTGCCGAGATCGAAAAGCGTCTGCCCGGCTTCCCGATCGTTCTTCACGGCGCGTCCAGCGTGCCTCAGAACTACGTTGCCGAGATCAACGCGCTCGGCGGCAAGATGCCTGACGCAGTCGGTATCCCCGAGGAACAGCTCCGTCAGGCGGCTAAGATGGCAGTTTGCAAGATCAACATCGACTCGGATATCCGTCTTGCTATGACGGCAGGTATCCGCCGCGTCTTCAGCGAACAGCCCGACGCCTTTGATCCCAGAACTTACCTCACCGTTGCACGCGGCGAGGTCAAGAAGATGGTTGCACACAAGATCGAGAACGTTCTCGGCTCCAAGAATACCCTGTAATTGAATCGGGGCAAGTCGTTTATCTCGACTTGCCCCACTTTGTTTTTTGATCCCACGATACGAAAGGCAACGTTATGAATCCGAAATTTTACGCAGACTTTACCGTCAATTCACACGACACAGACAAAAACGGCAATGTGCGCCCCTCCGTTATGCTGCGCTATCTGCACGAGGCGGCCAATCTGCAGTTTGAAAGCACACATCCTACGCTTGACGAGCTTCGCTACGAGCATCACAAGGCTTTTCTTTTAAGCCGCGCGGCGCTTTCGGTGAAGCGTCAGCTTCGCTCCTTTGAAAAGATCACAGCCGTCACCTGGGCCGGAGGCGGAAAGGCTGCCTCCTTCTACCGCTGCGGCGAGATCAGGGTGCAGGACGAGACGGTGGCGACCCTCGTCTCGCTCTGGGCGCTTGTCGATCTCACTGCCGGCAAGCTCTGCCGCGTGAAGGATACGGCACTTCCCGTTCCCTCCCTTGAGGAATATCCGCTTGAGATCCCTTCTCACATCCGTTTTTCACCGGAGATAGCGTTGACTGAGCGCGGTATCCGCGTCGTTTGCAACAGCGATATTGACATCAACGGCCACATGAACAACACCAATTATCCCGATATGCTTGCCGATTACATACCGAATATTGAAAACAGTCGGGTACGGGACTTTTCGATCGGGTATATTCATGAGGCAAAGCTCGGTGAGGTGCTGCGTGTCTTCTGTGGGGAGTGGGAGGGCAAGCACTACGTCCGTACCCTGCGTGCTGACGGCAGTGTCAACGCAGAGGGTGTCTTTACGCTTGAGGCGCTCTCGTGAAGCGCTTTTCCGTCTGCCCTGTCAGTGATAACGGCGTGTTGAAGCGGTATCTTGTTTCTCTTCTTACCGAATGGGGTTTTGTTTTTTCTGGTGACGCGTCGCATGCTTCGCTTCTCCTCATCGACCTTGACACGGCAAAAGAGGCTGAAACGGCACTTCCTGCCGTGACGGTCTCTGCCGATCCCTTTGCGGGCAGTGACCTTTTACGCCCCTTTTCCGCACGCGCTTTACATGCCCTGATCCTTGAAAGACTGGGCGTGCCTGACGACGCACCCCTTCCCACGGTATTCTGTGAAAGCGAGAATAAGCGGGAAGACGGCGAGAATGACCCCCCTGCACTCTTACTTGCCGAGGGCGGCTTTTGCTACGGCGGTGCATTTGTCGCGCTCTCGCCTGCCGAATTTCGCCTTTTTTCGCTTCTCTATTCCCATCGGGGCGAGGTTGTCCCGACCGAAGCCTGCGCCGAGGCGCTCGCAGAGAAAGAAGCACCTTCGAAGGGCAACGCCCCTTCGGTGTATATCCACCATTTGCGGGAGAAGCTTGATTATCGCTTTAATATACGCATGATCCTGACGCTTCGCGGCAAGGGGTATGTGCTGACAGAATGATTTTATAGAGCAAGAACCGACACGAAAGGAGGCCTGCGACCGTGAAGCAGCGCTATACGCTCATTAAAAACGCGCGTCTTGTGAACACCTTTGAGCGCAAGCTCGACAACTGCGATATACTGATCCGTCACAGCGGTGAGGGCGGGGGCAATTACGTTGATGCTATCGAGCGGCATATTGACCGCCGCAGCCTGACCGATTGCACCCTGACGCTGGTCAACGCCAAGGGAAATCTCGTCATGCCCTCCTTTACCGACCTTGCCGTGACGCTTCGCGAGCCCGGCGCTATGTACAAAGAGGATATTGCCTCGACCTGCAGGGCGGCGAGGGCAGGTGGCTACCGTGCGTTTCTTGCCTACTTCGAGCCCGATCTTCGCTTTACGACGCGCGATGTGCTGAGCTATCTTGCTGCTTTCAGAGGGAGTATACGCCCTCCCTTTTATCCCGCCGTTCATGTCGGCGAAAGTGACCTCGCCTCGCTTCTTGACATAGGCGGCACGGCACTGACCGACCGATATGCGCCCTTTGAGGAGGCGGGCAAGCTGAAAACTGCCATGCAACGTGCCGCTATCCGCGATATGACGCTCACGGTTTTCCCCTCCATTGCCTCCCTTGACGGAGAGGGCGCGGTGAATGCCTCCATTGCCCCTGCAATGAGGCAGAAGGGGCTGTCTCCCGCTTCCGAGGAGATCGCCGTCTATCGCAGTCTCTCGCTTGCCGAGGAGACTGACTGCAGACTTCACCTTTCCGGCGTCAGCACAGAGAAAAGCCTTTCGCTGATCCGCTCTGCCAAGGCGGCCGGGCTGAACGTCACCTGTGACGTCTCGCCCTTCCATTTCTTTTTCGACGAGAGCGCGATCCTCTATCACGGCAATACGGCAAAGCTCCTGCCGCCCCTTCGCAAGGAGAGTGACCGCATGGCGGTGATCGAAGCGATCGTCGACGGAACGGTGGATGCGATCGCCTCGCATCATCAGCCGAACGATCAAAAAGAGACCGAAAAGCCGCTTTCTACCGCGCCCTTCGGCGCAGCCTCGCTTGAAACAGTCTTTTCTGCAACCGTTGAGGCACTCCTTCGCCCCGGATATATCGATGTGTTCCGCCTCACCGAGCTTCTTGCCTCGGCACCCTACACCATTCTTGCGGGCTGTCTCGGCGAGAGCGACAAGGCGCTCATGCCGCTTGAAAAGGGCGCCCCTGCCGACCTTACGATCGTCTCGCTCGATTCCTCGACCGAGATCACCGCGCAAAGGCTGAAGGGACGCGCTAAAAACACGCCCTTTCTCGGCATGACGCTCAGCGGCAGGGTGCTGGAGACCATCTCGTCCGATCTGTGAAGCACCGAGGTCAGGGAAAGCGATAAAAAAATCACAATTATTTTTGACATGACTCTTGCTTTTTTTGCTCTTGTGGTATAGAATGAGTAAGGATAAAATTTGAAAGTGATATTGCCCGGAATACTGTCAAAATCGGGCGTATGAAAGGATATTGAATCTTGAAACGTTTTGTGTATGCCGATAACGCGGCAACGACTCCCGTGCTTCCCGAGGTCAGGGACGTGATGATGCCCTTCTTCGGCGAGGTCTACGGCAACCCCTCCAGTTCTTACGGAAAAGGAGCCGAAGCGGCGGCAGCTCTTCTTCAGGCAAGAGAGACCATCGCCTCGCTTCTCGGCGCAAAACCCACCGAGATCTTCTTTACCGCCTCGGGCAGTGAAGCGGATAACTGGGCGATCAAGGGCGTTGCTTCCTCAATGAAAGCCAAGGGAAAGCATATTATTACTTCGAAATTTGAGCACCACGCGGTGCTGCATGCGCTTGAGTCTCTTGAAAAGGACGGCTACGAGGTCACCTACGTTGACGTGAACGAAAACGGCGTGGTGGATCCCGCCGATATTGAAAAAGCCATTCGCCCCGACACGGTGCTTATCACCGTGATGCTGGCCAATAACGAGATCGGTACGGTACAGCCGATGAAGGAGATCGCCGCCATCGGCAAGAGCCACGGCATTACTGTCTTTACCGACGCAGTACAAGCCGTGGGCAATATGCCGATCGACGTAAGAGAGCTTGGTGTAGACATGCTTGCCTTCTCAGGTCATAAGATCCACGCGCCAAAGGGCATCGGCGTTCTGTATATCCGTACAGGCACACGCGTGCGCACGCTGATCGACGGCGGCGGTCAGGAGAGAGGTAGACGCGGCGGCACCGAAAACGTGGCGTTTGCGGTAGGTCTTGCCAAGGCACTCACGATTGCCACCGAGCGTCTTCCCGATATGGTAAGAGTCAAAGCGATGCGCGACCGCTTGATGGCAGGTCTTCTCGATAAGATCCCCTATTCGCGTGTAAACGGCGATATTGAACAGCGCCTTGACGGCAATTTGAATATCGGCTTTGAATTTGTTGAAGGCGAGAGCCTTCTCATGTGGTTGGATGCGGGCGGCATCTGCGCTTCGACCGGCTCTGCCTGTAATTCTGCCTCCCTTGAGCCCTCGCACGTTCTCCTTTCGATCGGCGTGCCGCACGAGCGTGCACACGGCTCTTTGCGCTTTACCCTTTCACATGAAAACACCGAGGAGGACGTCGACTATATCCTCGCTACGCTTCCCGCCATCGTTCAGAAGCTGCGCGATATGTCCCCTCTATACGATTCCTCGATGGCACGTATCAAAGAATAAAGAAAAAGGAAGCTCTCTATGTACAGTGAAAAAGTAATGGATCATTTTACCAACCCCCGCAACGTCGGCGAGATCCCCGATGCAAACGGTATCGGTGAGGTCGGCAACGCCAAGTGCGGCGACATTATGCGTATTTATCTCAAGATCGACGACAAGGGTGTCATTACCGACGTGAAGTTCAAGACCTTCGGCTGCGGTGCTGCTATTGCCACCTCGTCGATGGCGACTGAGCTTATCAAGGGAAAGACGATAGACGAAGCACTCACTCTGACCAACAAGGCAGTCATCGAAGCACTTGACGGTCTTCCGCCTGTGAAGGTGCATTGTTCGGTGCTTGCCGAAGAGGCTGTCAAGTCTGCCGTTGCCGATTACTACAGAAGACGCGGTGAGGAAGTGCCGGTCGAAGCGATCGTTTGTGACGGCTGTTGTGATTCCTGCGATCATCAGGGACACCACTAATGAACGATAACGGCAAGATCCTTGTCGGAATGAGCGGCGGCATCGACTCC
>CAZYFC010000114.1:0-5124 GCA_964646715.1 uncultured Lachnospiraceae bacterium | reverse complement strand
CCAGTCGACGGGCATCCAATAGTCAAGCGCCTCCTTCGGAGCAAGGGCGGTATCGTTGTGCGGATCGCAGTAACGCAGGAAATACCAGGACGAGCCTGCCCAGTTGGGCATGGTGTCGGTCTCGCGCTTAGCAGGGCCGCCACAGCAGGGGCAGGTAGTATTGACCCACGCCTCGTTCTTGGCAAGAGGCGATTCGCCCGTATCGGTTGGCTCATAATGATCGACCTCGGGAAGGGTGAGAGGCAGCGATTCCTCGGGAAGTGCTACCCAGCCGCATTTTTCACAGTTGACAAGCGGTACGGGCTCGCCCCAATAGCGCTGACGGGAGAATACCCAGTCGCGCAGTTTGTAGTTGACTTTTTTCGTGCCGATGCCCTTTTCGGTCAGCCATTCGATGATCTTGACCTTTGCTTCCTTGACCTCAAGTCCGTCGAGGAATGCCGAGTTGGTCATAATGCCGGTTTCTACGTCGGTGAAGGCTTCGTTCTGTACATCGCCGCCTGCTACGACCTCGATGATGGGCAGATCGAATTTCTTGGCAAATTCCCAGTCACGCGTATCATGTGCGGGGACTGCCATGATTGCACCCGTGCCGTAGGTGGAGAGTACGTAGTCGGAAATGAAGATCGGGATCTTCTTACCGTTAACGGGATTGATCGCTTCCACGCCCTCAAGCTTTACGCCGGTTTTTTCTTTGACGAGCTCGGTACGCTCAAAGTCGGATTTCTTTGCTGCCTCTTCCCGGTATGCCTCGACCTCGGGGTAGTTGGTAAGAGAATCCTTCCACTTGCCGACGAGCTCGTGTTCGGGTGCGATGACCATGTAGGTGGCACCGAAGAGGGTATCGGGGCGCGTGGTGTAGACCACGACTTCGTCACCTGCGGTGGTGGAAAAGTGTACTTCGGCACCCTCGCTTCTGCCGATCCAGTTGATCTCCTGGGTTTTGACTCTTTCGATAAAGTCGAGCCCCTCCAGATCGTTGATCAGACGTTCAGCGTATTCGGTGATCTTCAGCATCCACTGACTCTTGACCTTGCGAACGACTTCACTGCCGCAACGCTCACAAACGCCGCCGACAACTTCCTCGTTGGCGAGAACGACCTTGCAGGAGGTGCAGAAGTTAACTGCCATTTCCTTCTTATAGGCAAGGCCCTTTTTGAAAAGCTGAATGAAGATCCACTGTGTCCACTTATAATAAGCCGGATCGGTGGTGCTGATCTCTCTCGACCAGTCGAAGGAGAGGCCGAGCGCCTTGATCTGCTCGGTAAAGTGAGCAATATTTTTCTTGGTTACGATGGCGGGGTGGATCCGGTGCTTAATGGCGTAGTTTTCGGTAGGCAGACCGAAAGCGTCCCAGCCAAGGGGGAAGAGCACGTTATAGCCCTGCATCCTCTTTTTTCTCGAGATGATATCCATGGCCGTATAAGGGCGAGGATGACCGATATGCAGTCCTTGTCCGGAGGGGTAAGGAAATTCCACCAGAGCAAAGTATTTCGGCTTGGAGGTGTCGTTTTTCGCCTCAAATGCCTTCTCGTTTTCCCATCTTGTCTGCCATTTTTTGTCTATGGTTTTATACTCGTATCTCATAACAGTTCCTTTCGAACGGTATTAAATTGCATTAGTCTGTGATAAGATCGTCAATGTTGACTTCTTCTGCGTTTGCCCAAAGCTTTTCAAGCTTGTAAAAATCGCGAGCATCGCGGCTGAAGACGTGAACGATGACCGAATAGTAGTCGAGTAGAATCCATTTGGAGTCCTTCTCTCCTTCGATACCCTTCGGCTCAAGGCCACAAAGACCGAGCTTGTAGTCGATCTCGTCGGCAAAGCCTTTGATCTGCGTGTTGGAGTGACCTGTGCAGATGACAAAATAGTCGGTGAGGACGGTAGAGTCACTGACGCGGAGCAGTTTAATGTTGGTGGCTTTCTTTTCATCAAGAATGCGGATGATGACTCGTGCAAGCTCAAGAGGCTCTGCGTTCGTCATGTCGTAAGGTTTAAAGAGTTCTTCCATAATTATCCTTTCTTCGCCGACAGCTTATCGGTCAGCGATCTGATGGTTTCCTGCGTGTGGGGATGAACCGTTCGGCCGTTGTTGCGAAGGTATTCTACCGTGTTTTCAGCAATGAGAAGAACGAAACGGTCGAGGGTGGATGCTTTATCGCACGATTCAGACAGTGCGCTGTAAAACGCCTTGCGCGTTTTTATACAGATCGGTTGCTTGCGCGTGCCTTCAATATAGTCGGCTAAGAAGAGCAGCTTATCGATGAGCGACATGTCAGCCTTCCCGACTGTGTGAGAGAAGATCGCCTCGACGATCGTGCCGTCGGTGTATGTGGGAAAATCGCGAGAGGCGACGAGTGCGCCTGTGAAGGAATGCAAAACAGGGGGGGACGCAAGATCCTCCTGTGTCAGGCGAAGCCCTAATTCGTTGGCAAGTGTGAGCTGTCCTTCGAAGTCGATCGCTTTTGTGATGTCATGCAGAAGCGAAGCGACGAAGAGACGTTTGGTATCCTGCTCATCCAGATCGAATATCCTTGCGAGCTGAAGCGACTCTTTGGCAACGGCGAGGGTATGCGTGCGCCGTCCGGCATCCATGCGTACAGAAAGTGCTTGCAGGATGGGGGCGTATTCTTTGGCGAGATACTCAAAGGTAAAGTCGGTGTTCACGGATATATACCTCCACTTCGGGATTTACCCACGGAGAGATCGATCTGCCCTCGCAAACGGCGCTTCTGATCATGGTGGAGGAAAGCGGCAGGATCTTGTTCTCCAGATAAATGACGGTAGCGTGATAGGTCTCTTCGTAGTGTTTTTTCGCTTGGAGGATATCGTCTTCAAAGCCCTCCTCACGCCTTATTACGACGAAAGCGGCTTGCTTGAAGAGAAGATCGGGGCGATACCATTTGTCAAGCGAAAGGAACATATCGGCGCCGCACAGAAAGTAAAGCTCTCCCTTTGCGGCAAAATGCGTGAGTGTATTGACGGTATAGGAGACCTCTTTTTTCGCGATCTCGTAATCGGATACCGTTACGCCTGAAATACCCTTGAAGGCGCGTTTTGTCATCTCATAGCGGTCGGTGGGTGTTGCGGTGAGCTTGTTCTGCTTGTGTGGGGAAATAAAGGAGGGCACGATGAAAAGCTCGTCGAGGGACAGCGCATCTATAAACTGCCTTGCGGCGCATACATGCCCGATGTGCGGAGGTGAAAAGCTACCGCCGTAGATGCCGATCTTTTTCATATCAGCGCTTTTATATGTGGGTGATGTCGATTTTGTGGTGCTTTTCAGAGACACGGTAGAGAACGAAGCGCGTTCCGATGACGATCACGACCTCGGATTTCGTGCGTGCGGCGATCTGTTCTGCTGCCTCTCTTGCCGTGTAAGGACTGTTGTCAAGCACACGGAGTTTGATCAGTTCCCGTGCCTCCAAAGCGTTTGAGATCTGAACGATCATGTTTTCGCTGATGTCGCCTTTGCCAACCTGAAAGATCGTATCAAGATTAGTTGCGAGTTTTTTGAGATAGGCTCTTTGCTTACTTGTCATAGGGATTCCTTTCGGATACGTGTCAGATATTTTCCTTCAAGAAGGAAGGAAACTTTTCGGCAAAAGCGACAAGCGCTCTGCCGCGATGACTGATGTTGTTTTTCTCATCGAAGGAAAGCTCTGCAAAGGTCTTGGAGAAGCCCTCGGGCATGAAAAGCGGATCGTAGCCGAAGCCGCCTTTGCCTATTCTTTCCTTCAGTATTTTGCCTTTACATTCGCCTTTTACCGTGAAATGCTTGCCGTTGGGTAGGCTACACGCGATAACTGAGATGAAGGCGGCGGTGCGGTAGGGATCTTCAACGCCCGAAAGGGCGGCGAGGATTTTTTCGTTGTTCTTCTGATGGTCACAGGGTTCACCTGCGTAGCGTGCCGAATAGATGCCCGGCGCACCGTTAAGTAGGTCGACGCAAAGTCCCGAATCGTCGGCAATGCCGATATAGCCGAGATCCGCTACGGTCTTTGCCTTGATGAGTGCGTTCTCCTCAAAGCTGTTGCCGTCTTCAACGATCTCATCGTGATAACCGATCTCATCAAGAGAGAGTACGTCGGCATCACAGTCAATAGAAGCAAGAATGCTTTTGATCTCGCGTATTTTGTTTTTATTATTGGAGGCAAGTACGATCTTCATGAAAAGCTCCGTTCTGTCAGTCAATACCCTTGATGGGCGTTTGGATCAGTCAAGAAGGGCATCAACGTATTCCTTGGGATCGAAGGGCTGAAGGTCCTCCACGCCTTCACCGACACCGATGAAGCGCACGGGAATGTTCAGCTTTTCCTTGATCGCGAAGATGATGCCGCCCTTTGCCGTGCCGTCGAGCTTGGTAAGGACGAGGCCTGTGATGTTGGCGGCGTTCTTGAATTCGATTGCCTGATTGACGGCGTTCTGCCCCGTGGTGGAGTCAAGGACGAGAAGCGTCTCACGCGAGGCGCCGGGAAGCTCGCGGTCGATCACGCGGTTGATTTTGGCAAGCTCGTTCATGAGGTTCTTCTTGTTGTGGAGGCGACCCGCCGTATCGACGATCAGGACGTCTGCCCCGCGCTTCTTGGCTGCGTGGACGGCGTCAAAAACAACGGCGGCGGGATCGGAGCCCTCGTTTTGTCTGATGAGATCGACACCGACGCGGTCTGCCCAGACGCCGAGCTGTTCAATGGCACCGGCACGGAAGGTATCGCCTGCGGCGAGAATGACCTTTTTACCGTCGTTCTTGAGAACATTGGCGATCTTAGCAATGCTCGTGGTCTTACCTACGCCGTTGACACCGATAACAAGAATGACCGAGGGAGTGGTATCGAGCTTCAAAGGCTCTGTTTTACCCAGCATTTCCAGCAAGATCTCTTTCAGTGCGTCGATTGCGGCGTTAGGATCTTTGATCTTGTTTTCTTTCGTGTAGTCACGAAGCCTGCCGAGGATCTCTTCGGTGGCTTCATATCCGACATCGGCACAGATGAGCATTTCTTCCAGCTCTTCGAGCGTGTCTTCATCAACACCTCTTGTGAAAAGCGCTTTGATCCTTCCGAAGAAGGAGTTGCGGCTCTTGAAGAGTCCGTTCTTCAGTCGTTCAAAAAAACCCATAAGGACACT
>CAZYFC010000113.1:0-5285 GCA_964646715.1 uncultured Lachnospiraceae bacterium | reverse complement strand
CGTTCTTTTCAGCATAGATCTTCATGACCTTGCCGTCAACGGTGATGGTGCCTGCTTCGTCATCGGAAGTAACCTCGTGGTTGTATCTGCCCTGAGCAGAGTCATACTTCAGAAGGTGAGCAAGCATAGAGGGCTTGGTCAGGTCGTTGATGGCAACGATCTCATAGCCTTCAGCGCCGAACATCTGTCTGAATGCGAGACGGCCGATTCTTCCGAATCCATTAATAGCAACTTTTACGGACATGGTGATAATCCTCCAAAAAAATAAAAATTTTTATATTGAGTACTTTTTCAATCCATATTATTTTACCCCAAAACTTACCAATATTCAAGTGTTTTTCTGAATTTTTTTCAAAAATATGAAAATTTGTTACTTTTATAACAATCGGCCCTTTTGAAAGGGACGAGTTTTAGAAATAATGTAAGTCGAACGACAAAAACCATTTGTAAAACAGAAAGGAACTAAAGCATGATAAACGATGTCACTCTACACGCCTTTGACGAGATCGTCAACCCCATTCTGCTCACCGAGACAGACGGACGCGTGATCTACAAAAATCCCGAGGCCATCCTGAAGCTCAGAAAGCCCATCAGGGGCGGCAATATCAGAAAATATCTCACCGCCGACTCCGCTCCGCTATTGACACCGCCTGCAACTGCCGCACAATTTCCGGCCATCGTAGAGCTTGTCAGCGAAGGAGAGAGCTACCACGCCTTTGCCGATATCGTTTACTATGAGCGTCGCCCGACCGTTATGTTCGTTTTATCGCATCTCTTCTCATACGATCTTGCGCTTCCCTTCTTTCTTCTGCCCAAGGAAACGCTCCGCGAAAAAACAAGCGCCGAAACACTTTCAAGAAAGCTGACCGAGATCTACACCTCCGACGCCCTTATCACCCTTATGCGAAGTCGCAAGTATCACCGCCGCATGACGGAGATCTATTACAAGATCGTTGACCGTCTTCTGACCGAGCTTGCCTACGGCAACGAACGCATCTACTATCCGCTTGCCTATACACTCGATATCCTTGCCTATACCTGCGAACGTATTCTCACGCCGCTCGGACTTGACGTGCTGTTCGACTGTCAGTATGAAGGTGCCGACATGATTCTGGTTGATTTCAAGACCTTAACGCTTCTCTCTGCCAACTTCATTCTCTACGCCGCCGAGATGAGCGACAGCCATATCATCCGATTGAGTATCAGCCGCAACGAGGATGACAGCGTTCGTCTCTTTCTCTGTGAGACGCACGAAAAGCCGCTGTCCGTCATTCCCTTCGGAGGTGCAAACAGTTTTTCCGAGCTGCTTCCGGGCAGAGTCATCGATCTCTACTTCTTTGATAAGGTGCTTGCTGCCGATCAATACCGCTTCAACTTCAGCCTCAGCAAAAAGAACGAGAACAACCTATCCATGCAGTTAACCGCACCCATCTTTCGCCCCACGGTGGTTCGCGATAAGAGCCTCATTTCGCGAAAAGAGGCTTACTGCCTCATCGACCGTCTTCTCACATTGTTTTCGACGGAAGATTGACGAATACTCAAAGACACCCTTTTGCCGTAGCAAAAGGGTGTCTTTGAGTATGATCAATGCTTTTTCTTTTTGAGCGCAAGTCCCACGCTACAGCCCACGAGAAGCAGGGCAAGAAGCGAGAGGAGGATCGGCACGGCAGGGCTTCTTTTTGCCACGTCACTGCTATCGACCGTTAAATCGCCCGTATCGGGCGCATCCTCGCCTTCTTCCGTATCGGGCGTACGCTCGCTATCAGGCGTTTGCTCGCTGTTGAGAGACGCGGTCGTTTCAGTCGTGCCGCCCCCTTCCGTATCGGTGCTATCCTTTATTTCGGTATAGACAACGTTATCAAGCGCACCGCCCCCATTCCACGAAACGAGACCGAGCGTACCTGAGGAAAGCGTGACCTCGTGCGAACGCGAAACACCGTTGACGGTATAGGTGAGAACGCCGTTTTCATAGGAAACGCTGAGATTCCAAAGAGAGGCGGTGGTATCAAAGGTATAGGTCTCAGCCCAGATCTCCTGCCCGAGACGATTACAGAAGAGCTTCATGACCGGACTTGTACCGTGTGTATCGATATTCGCGCCGTACCAGATACCGGAGGAAGGCGCATCGGGGCGCGAAACGCCAAAAACAAGGCCGAGGCAACCGCCCGACGTACCGAACCAAGCGTCACCCGAATAGACGAAGTTGCCGCTGTTTTTTCCGTCAGAGAAGGCGAAGCTATCGCCCGACGAACCGGAAAGACCAAGACCGTGCTCAGTCTCATACCAATCGCCCTTACTGCTCCAGCCCGAGAGATTCGTGTGAAAGAGCGTGTCTGTCACGATCAGTGTCAGAGACCTTTGATAGCCCTCAGCCGATGCTGTGATCACAAGGCTTCCCCTTTTCACACCCTTGAAGGTCAAGGAGTTTGTGTCAACCGACAGCGAGTCGATCAACGTCTCATCCATTCCCGAAAAGCAGACAGTTCCGTCTTTGCGCCTGCCGTTTTCGTCGATCAGGTAGGCTGTCACCGTCGTCAGCTCATCAAAATTGACCGAGGAGGAATCAACCTCGAAATATAGTCCCTCGCTCGGCAAAATGGGTCTGTCCTCGTGCCACACCGAGTTCATCTGCCAAAGTGTCAAAGACTCGATCGCAACCTCGCCCTCCACCTTCAGATAGGTGTTGACGCAGTCTGCGTCGGGGAAGATCATACCGCAAAGGGTAGCTTCCCCTTCATTGCCGAATGCCTCAATAACCGTCTTATCCATAAGGATACGAAGCGTCACGCTGCCGTCGGCATCGGGGTAAAGCGGCATTTCCATATTGCCCGTGGGGATCGACCCGAAAGCACTTCCCGCACACGCGCGCTGAACAGAAAGAAGCGATGCGTCGGCATCATATATGAGTGTCGTCTTATAGAGACCGTTTGAGCGAAGCTCGAGCGTCACGCGAGCGCCGGCACTCGGTTTAAGCCTCAAAGCGAGGTCGTATGCCACCGAAGGGTGCCCCAGAAGCGCATTTGCCGCCTCCTCTACAGAGGGAGAAGAGAGAGAGAGCAGCGCCTTACCGCGCAAGGAATCGACCTCCTCCACGGGATAGGAGCAAAGAAGGATCTTGCCGTTCACCGTGCGAAGCGTTTGTTCATAAGGAAGCGTCATCGCTCCGTTCCAGGTCTTGCCGTCAAGCGAGGAGGCGGAGCTGTCCTGTATCCAACTGATCGCAATACGTCGGTTATTACCCGATCCGTCGTTATAATAGGATTGGGTGGCGTATACCTCACCGCCGCCGTTATAGGTCACACGATCCCCCTCGGCAACGAATCTGTAGGAGGTATCCGAGAGCTTCTGAAGCGTGCCCACCTGATACCACTTACCCGATGCGGTATAGACCCACTTGATATTGTTTTCGTCGCCGTCCACGGCAAGGGGATAGAAGTCGGGGCATTCGGAATCAAAGCCCATGTCCGAGACGAGTGTCCAATGAATGAGATCGTCGGAGGTAAAGAGCCTTGCCCTTCCCCCTGCCACGACCATAAACCACTTGCCGTCATACCAAAAGATCTTCGGATCGCGGAAGTCTCTGCCGTACTTGTTGTTTTCATTCGAAATGATGGGATTTTCAAAACCGTCGGTTTCGAGCGTGGGTCTCGTCCAAGTCACGCCGTGATCCTTCGAGTAAGCGATACACTGCTTTTCAACGCCGTAGGTAGTATCCCCGCCGTCGGATGTATAGATGGCTACGAGCTTTGACTGATCGGGCGTATTATCGGTGAAAAAGCCGGTCGTGTTATGTTCGTCCACCACGGCAGAGCCGGAAAACACCGCGCCGAGATGATCCTGATCGATGGCAACGCCAACCTCTTTCCAATGAACGAGATCGTCGCTGACAGCATGCGCCCAGACCTGATTGGCAATCGTCAGCCCAAAGGGATTGTACTGGAAGAAGAGGTGGTAGCTTTCATCGGAGGGATCGTAGACGAGTCCGTTCGGGTCGTTCATCCAATTCACAAAGGGAGAGAAATGATACTGCGATCTCCACGCCTCATTATAAACGGAATCGGGATCGGGATCAATCTCAACGTTCAGAACGTGATGCGTAACAACGTCGCCGCGCGTAACGGTAAGCGTCAGAGCGAAGCTCTCGGTGATGCTCATCACGCTGATCCTATCGTCCTCGACGCTTGCCGAAGCACCCTTCGTCGCACTGACCGAAAGAGTGCCGTTTGCCTTGAAGATAAGTGGCAGGGTCGTAGTACCGTGCGGGACATTGTAGTTCATAGATAGAGACGTTGTCAGGCTTCCTGTCGGTGTTACCAAGCTTTCAAGCATTGGGCTTGCATCGAGTATCGCATACTTCATATTGCTGTATTTCACTCCCGTATTATAGGTTAATAAGCCGAGCTTACTGCCGGGCTTTTTGGAGGCATCGTGTACCGTTACAACCGTTACACCGTCAATCGAATAGGTCATGTATTCCCCCACGACCTCCACGCGCAAATGAAAACTGTTCTTCGTCTTTTGCGCCGCAGTCAGCAGGTATTCCCCCTTCGTGGTCGCGCCTCCCGCCGCCTCAAAGCAAAAGATCCTCGCATTGCCCGCGCTCAGGTCGATATTGGCAGCGTATGATCCGCGCGAAGGGTCATCACCCGCAAAGAAGATGAGCGATCCTGCACCCGAATGGCTTGTAAAAGCTATGTCAGCTTCAAAAACGAAGTCGCTCGCCTCCACATCGGAAAGCGCAAATAAGTCCCCCGTGCCTTGCGACGTGACTGTCTCACCAAAAGACCACGAACCGCAAAGAGCATAAAGACCTGTCAGGGATGTCATGGCTGAAGAGGCGCTCGAAGCACCGCTTGAGAGTGTAGACAGCAAAATGAAGAGAAGACAGAGAAGACCTGCAGCCGTAATAATGAACAGACGTTTCATAAAGGCTCCCCCAATATTCTGTAGACGGTTCTGCGGCAGAACACACTGCCGCACTTATATTCTACATGAAAAATGATGTATTTGCAAGAACAATCCACCACTTTTTTCCCCAAAAACGGCAAACCGCCAAAAATGCAGTTTGCCGTTTCTTTCTTTCCCGAGTTGCAGATGTTTTCAAGCAATCTTATTCCGGCGTAATGACTTCGGTTGTGTGAAAAACGTCACTCTTTTTAACGCTGAAAGTAAAAGAAGTGTTTCAACCTCTTGCACCGCGTCGAGGAGTGTGCTATAATAAAAGCAAATACTTTGTTTTGAAAGGGAGGCTACTATGACGGATTTTGAAATGCGGGGCAGTCTGC
>CAZYFC010000112.1:0-5334 GCA_964646715.1 uncultured Lachnospiraceae bacterium | reverse complement strand
ATATATTGGCTCACTTTATTGAAGCGAACTAATTTAATTGCTTATGATTTTGATGCTCTTATTTCTTTGGCAGAAGAGATCAAACGTATGTTGATTTCGTCTCTTAACACCGCAAAAAATAATCACAAATAATTTTCAAAATCTTTTCTTATGACTTCCTTTCGGTATAATGGTGTTTACCACAAACCGAAAGGATTTTTTGGTTGCCTTCGGCAGTGATGTTCACTGCGTGAGTGATGTTTCGCCTTGCGGCGAAGTGGGCAAACATAACATCACTGCGGCAAGCCGCAACATCACTCTTTACAAACTACATAATATATGCTATAATATAGCTCCATGAATCATCAATGGAATAATCCGTAGAGGTTTTGAAATTAACAAATGACAGCCATCAAGGGCAACAGGGTAGGTGAAGCATATGATTGAGAGAGTCACGACCAAGCGGCAGTTAAAAAAATTTATCGACTTCGTGAAAGACCTCTATTCCAATGAAGAAAACTACGTACTTCCTTTTTTCCGACTGCAATACAAGGAATTGGCGCCGCTTGTGCTTAAAGAAAAGAGCTATCACGCGCTTCTTGCTATCGAAAACGGCAAGACCCTCGGCAGACTCCTCTATACCTTCATGCCCGATCACACGCGCGGCAAAAGAGTGGCCTATTTCTCCTTCTTTGATTTTTACGAGAATTTCGAGGTCGCCAAGGCGCTTGTGGACGAAATGACGCGCCACGCCGAGAAGGAAGGTGTACGCGTTTTTGAGGGACCGTATACGCCGTACGATCCGGATACGCGCCGCGGCGTTCTGACGAACAGGTTTGATGCCCTCCCCAGCGTGTTTTTGAGCTATAACTATCCCTATTACGTCGATTTTTACGAAAAGCTCGGGTTTCATAAGGCGACAGATACCCTCTCGATCTCCTTGCACCTGACCGACGAGGTCTATAAGAAAGCAGAGCGACTCGGCAGCATGATGAAGGGAACCTCACTCTCGATCAGGACGCTTGACAGGACGCATCTTGAGGATGATATTGCCGCCGTTGCCTCGGTCATGGCAGAAGCAACCACCGAAATGAACTACGAAGGTGCGCCCGACAAGGAGACGATCGCCGCCATCTTTAACAGTATGTCGCTCTTTATCGAGGACGAATATATCGTCATCGCGCGCGAAAAGGAGTCGGGCAGAGCAGTGGGCTTCATCGTGATCCTGCCCGAGCTGAATCAGATCTTCTCCAAAATGAAGGGACGACTCGATATTGTCAAGTACATTCATTACCGTAAGCGCATCAATAAGGCGCGCGGCTGGCTGCAGTACGTCATACCCGAATATCAGCGCACGGCACTTCTCGCCATGCTTCTCGCTACGGCTGGCAAGGCTATGAAGAAAAACGGCATTTTATACTTCGAGGGCGGCACAGTCGTGGAGCAAAATGAACGCTCTTTCGGTGTTTACCGTCATTTCGGAGGCGAGATCGACAAACGCTATCGCATTTTCGTAAAGGAGGACGAGGTATGACCGTCGCTGTCGGCATCGTACAAGGCATTCTGATCTTTTTGATTCCCTTGATCATCCTGAAATTCCGCAGCGCCCGCCCCATCAGGCTTTTCGGCATGATAGGAACGACTTACTTCATCGGTATTCTCATCTCACTCGTCATTTTCATCATCAATAAGCTTGGCGTTTCCTTCAGCCTCGTCTCAGACGTTGGCGAGATCGGAAGCTACGTCGCCATTGCAGTGGCGATTCCGCTTCTTCTCTTCAATGCCAACTTAAAGGAAACGCGCAAGCTATCGAAAACAGTCGGCAAGTCAATGGCAGCGCTTCTTTTGTCGCTCATCCTTGTCGTGACCGTCGTTTTCTTCTCTATGAAACAAACACTGGCCGATGCCGACGCACTCAGCGGCATGGCAATAGGTCTGTATACGGGCGGCACGCCGAACTTAAACGCCATTGGCTCAGCCATGGGCGTCAGCAAGGATACCATCGCACTTGCCAATTTGTCGGATATGCTGGTCGGCGGTGTGTTTTATATCTTTCTTCTCACGCTTTCAAAGCCCTTCGTCGATCTTTTTCTGAAAAAATACGCAAAAAAAGACTATCTCGTCAAGCAAAGCGACATGACGAACTATGAAGCGCTTGAGACAGTGCCGCTGAAAAACGTCAAGGGCGTTTTCTTCTGCGTTCTGCTCGCCATCCTCATGGCAGTCACGTCTGCCCTTGCAGGCGTGGTGCTTTGGTATGCCCTCGGCGCCGTTCAAGGGGACATGTTCACCTATCTCGTGCCCTCACTAATGATCGGCGTGACGCTGTTCGGCATCATCGGCTCGTTCAGCAAGACGATCCGCGAGGTCAAGGGCAACAACCTCGTCGGTCAGTATCTCATCCTCGTTTTCTCGCTTGCTCTTTCAAGCTCACTTGACCTCACCGAGCTTGGCAGTCACTTTGCAAAGATCCTGCTTTTCTTCGGCATTGTCACAGTTGCCACCTTCTTCGTACATATTGTCTTCTCAAAGCTCTTTAAGGTAGAGACAGACTGCACGCTCATCGTATTGACGGCGGGTATCTACGGGCCTGCCTTCGTCCCCGCCGTGGCCAAGCAGCTTAAAAACGACGAGATGATCGCTCCGGGACTTATCGTCGGATCGGTCGGCTACGCCGTCGGCACCTTCCTCGGCATCGCTCTCGGACTTTTCTTCAGACTCTTTGTGTAAAAGTCAGCATCGGTCAAGGGCCGAGCGTATAGAGCTCCGCACTTTTTATCCAAAACACGAAACCGCTATTGTCGGTTTCGTGTTTTTTTTACCGTCGTTCATACCTTTGCCGAAAAAAATCAAAAAAAATCTTTGATCCATCGAAATTTTTTTGATTTAGCTATTGACTTCAGTGCTTTAGCGTGCTAAAATCGAAGGCAGTTATTTTATTTTCATGCCAAGTCAACACGCGGCAGAGAGGGGGAGCATCCATGAACAAGATACGAAGTGAAGCAAGACCGCTTTTTGAGGCTGTTCTGAAGCTCAGGACGGTGGAGGATTGCGAGGCGTTTTTTGAAGACCTTTGCACCGTGAAGGAGCTTCAGGACCTCTCACAGCGATTCGACGTTGCCGTCATGCTGAACGAAAAGAAAAACTATCTCGATATATCTGCCGCCACGGGAGCCAGCACCGCCACTATCTCGCGCGTAAAGAAGTGCCTCTTGTACGGCACGGGCGGTTACCGCCTCGTGCTTGAAGGCGAGGAGGATACCGATGCGTAACAGCCCGCTTCGTAACGAGGAAAAAGCAAGCCTTGCCCTGCGCGCACTTTACGCCGCTTACGGCTACGCCCCCTTCAAAATGTCAAAATTCGAGGAATACGAGCTCTACCTGAGAAACAAGAATTTTCTCATCAGCGACCAGATCATCACCTTTACCGATACGAGCGGCAAACTGATGGCGTTAAAGCCCGACGTAACGCTTTCGATCGTCAAGAACGCCAAGGATACGCCTGATTCGCTCTACAAGGTCTATTATAACGAGAGCGTCTACCGCGTTTCGGGACGATCTGCCTCCTTCTGCGAGATCATGCAGACCGGACTTGAGGCCATCGGCGACGTAGATACCTACTGCCTTGCCGAGGTCATCACGCTGGCGGCAAAGTCGCTTGAAGCGCTCTCTGCCGATTCGGTTCTGACTCTCTCCGATCTTGACGTGCTGTCTGCCGCCATCAGGCTGACAGGCGTGTCTGCTTCGAAAGAAAAAGCGCTTTTCAAGCTCATAGGCGAGAAAAACAGCCACGGCATTGACGCGCTTCTTACCGAAGAGGGGCTCGATTGCGGGAAGGGGAGCGTCATCAAGGCACTCCTTGACTGCTACGGTACGCCCCGTGAGGTCTTTTTGACACTTGCCTCCTTCGATCTGCCCGACGAGGTCAAAGCACCGCTTGCCTCGCTTGAAGCGCTTTTGTCTTCGGTCGATTCGGATAAGCTCTGTATCGATTTCTCTGCCGTCAGCGACGCACGCTATTATAACGGCGTCGTGTTTCAGGGCTTCGTCAAGGGCGTTCCGAGCGCGATCTTGTCAGGCGGCCGCTACGATAAGCTGATGAGTCGTATGGGGCGCGCTTCACGCGGCGTGGGATTTGCCGTCTATCTCGATCTTCTGGAGGAGCTTGACCGTTCTTCGCCTGATTTCGACTACGACACCGTTGTTCTCTACGAGTCGGATGCCGATTGCGCCACGGTGACAGACACCGTTAAGTGCCTGATCGAGAAGGGAGAGACCGTGCTTGCGGCAAAAGCCTTGCCGCAAAAGAAACGCTACCGCCGCGTTCTGAAGATCAACCGTGATGGAGGTACCGTTCTGTGACTGATTTTTTGAATATAGCACTTCCTAAAGGTCGGCTTGGCGAAAAGGTATACGCCATGTTTGAAAAGGCAGGCTTTCCTTGCCCCGCCATCAAGGAAAATACGCGCAAGCTGATCTTCGAAAACCCCGATTGCGGCGTGCGCTATTTCTGGGTAAAGCCCTCCGACGTTGCGATCTACGTCGAGCGCGGTGCGGCTGACCTCGGCGTTTGCGGAAAGGATATCCTGCTTGAATACGAACCTGACGTATACGAGCTGCTCGACCTCGATATCGGCAAGTGCCGCATGGCAGTTGCCGCACCGAAGGATTTCCGCGACGACGCAAATCGCACCCTGAAGGTGGCAACAAAGTTCTCAAGGATCGCC
This sequence comes from uncultured Lachnospiraceae bacterium, assembly GCA_964646715.1. Classification (GTDB taxonomy): domain Bacteria; phylum Bacillota; class Clostridia; order Oscillospirales; family CAG-272; genus RGIG1993. Next base: position 628 of record CAZYFC010000112.1, on the reverse strand, counting down.
ACCGCCTATTACCGTGCTCTCGGCAGAGATATCGACGTGATCCATCTGAACGGCTCAATCGAGATCGCACCGATCCTCTCTCTTTCGGATGTGATCGTCGATATCGTCGAAACGGGCACGACACTGAAGGAAAACCACCTTGAGGTCATTGAGACCGTCCTGCCGATCAGCGCAAGACTGATCGCCAATAAAGCAGGCTTTCGCTTCAAAAGCGAGGCAATTGAAAAGGTCCTCGCCTCCTTCCGGGCAACTGTTGCCGAGAAAAAGACTACTTCCTTCTGAAAGGATCCTATATCATGATACGCATTCTCCGCTACGGCGAAGTTTTGAACAGCGAGATCTTCGCCCGCGTCACGCCTGCATTTGACGTGACTGCCATCGTTACCGATATTATTGCAAACGTCAGAAGCCGCGGTGACGACGCGCTCTACGAATACTGTGAAAAGTTCGATAAGGCTAAGCTGACCTCGCTTCTCGTCAGCGAAGAGGAGATCGACGAGGCAGTGGCTTCAGTTGAGCCGAAGTTCCTCGAGATCCTCTCCTCAGCCGCCGACAATATCCGCAAATTTCATCAAAAACAAGTGCGTAATTCCTTTATCGTCAACGACGAATCGGGAATCGTGATCGG
>CAZYFC010000111.1:0-5358 GCA_964646715.1 uncultured Lachnospiraceae bacterium | reverse complement strand
GCGCGGTATCACGCCGAAAGGTATTACCGTGAGGAAAGTCCGGGCTTCATAGGGCAGGGATAACGGATAACGTCCGCCGAGGGTGACCTCCGGGAAAGTGCAACAGAAATAGACCGCCTGCTTGGCAGGTAAGGATGGAAAGGCGAGGTAAGAGCTCACCGATCTTTTGGTAACAAGAGATGCCATGTAAACCCTATCCGAAGCAACACCTGTGGGAGTGCATAAGCAATGTTTTGCCCGACAGAATCCTGCTGGTGGCATGGAGCTTTGCGGTAACGTAAAGACAAGATAGATGACAGCGGCCGCTTTGCGGCACAGAACCCGGCTTACACGTTCGGTCAATACTTGTTTGTATCGAGGTCGTATGTCTTTTCGTATCGGTAACGTTTTTTTACAGCACGGTATTTTGCTCGCACCGATGGCGGGCGTGACCGATTATGCCTTCCGCGCCATGGCGATCCTCTGTGGGGCAGAGTATACCGTTTCGGAGATGGTATCTGCCAAGGCTATGCATTACAGAGACGAAAAGACTGCGACGCTCGCACGCATACGTAAAAGTGAATCCCCGATGGCGATCCAGATCTTTGGCAGTGAGCCGGAGATAATGGCAGAAGCGGCGTCTCTTCTTGAATCGGGACAGTATCGCGGCTGCGTCAGCGAGCTGCCTCCTGCCGCAATTGACATCAATATGGGATGCCCCGTCCGTAAAATTGTGACGAACGGAGAGGGGTCTGCCCTGATGAAGAGCCCCACGCTTGTATACGATATCGTGAAAGCTGTGACTTCTGCCGTTACGCTCCCCGTTACGGTGAAGATCAGGGCGGGGTGGGACAGCGCCCACAAAAATGCCGTTGAGGTGGCGCTTGCCGCCGAGGAGGCGGGAGCCAGCGCACTGACCGTTCACGGCAGAACGCGCGAGCAGCTCTATCAGCCGCCGGTTGATTATGACATTATCGCCAAGGTCAAGGAAGCTCTCAGGATCCCCGTTATTGCAAACGGCGGCATCAATTCTGCCGCCGATGCGCTTTTCATGAAGCGGGAAACCGCCTGTGACGGTATTATGGTTGCGCGGGGCGCAGAAGGAAATCCCATGCTGTTTTCTGAAATCAAGGCAGCATTTGAGGGGACTGAGTATCAGAAGCCTTCATCAGAACAGCTCCTTTGTATGGCAAGGGAGCATATTAAGCTTCTCTGCAGCGACAAGGGAGAGTCGGTTGGCGTTCGCGAAGCACGTAAGCACCTCGCTTGGTATGTCAAGGGCATTCGGGGAGCGGCGAGTTTTCGTCAGGCTGTCAACGACACATGGACGCTTGATGGGCTTATGACACTGATTGACGGTCTTGACACAGCTGATTGACGGCATAGGTCGTTTCGTATTTCACATAGAAACAAAGAGGTGAACGTTTTTGAAAAGAGAAAGCGGCGTATTGCTCCACATATCCTCCTTGCCCGGCGGATTCGGCTGTGGCAGCTTCGGCAAAGAGGCGAGAGAATTTGTTGACCTGCTTGCCGATTCCGGTTTTACGTATTGGCAGGTCTTGCCCTTCGGCGTGCCTGACGAGAACGGCTCGCCCTATAAAGCTGTCTCCGCTTTTGCGGGCAATCCCTTTTTTATTGATCTTGAGACGCTGTATGCAGACGGCCTTCTGACGCAGAGCGAGCTTGAATCGGAAAGGCAGATGAACCCTTATTGTTGCGACTTTGCCCGTCTTTCTGAGCGCTATGCGCTTTTTCTGACGGTTTCGCGCCGCGTGAAGAACAGGGAAGAGATCCTTGCTTTTGCTGAAGAGAACGAGCATCTTGATGAATTCTGTCATTTTATGGCGCGCAAGGAAGCGAACGGCAACAAGCCCTGGTGGGAATTTGACGAAGAGGCTGCAGAAGACTCCGATATTCTTTTCATGCACCGATTTTTACAGTATTGCTTCTTTACACAGTGGTACGCGCTGAAGTCTTACGCCAACGCGAGGGGTGTAAAGATCGTCGGAGATATGCCGATCTACGTCGATATCGACAGTGCTGACGTATACTATAAGCGAGAGAATTTCCTGCTTGACGAGCATGGAAGGCCTACCGTCGTTGCGGGTGTGCCGCCGGATTATTTTGCACCCCAAGGGCAGCTTTGGGGTAATCCTATCTATGATTGGGCATATATGAAGAAGGACGGCTATACCTGGTGGCGTGAGCGCATGGCGCATAACATGAAGATCTTTGACGGTGTTCGTATCGACCATTTCCGTGCCTTTTCTGACTATTACACCGTGCCCTCGGATGCGAAAAACGCCATCTGCGGTAAATGGAACAAAGGCCCGGGACTTTCATTCGTGAAGATCCTCAAGGATGTGGCAAACGGAGGTCTCGTTATCGCCGAGGACCTCGGGGATGTCGACGATAAGGTAAAAAAGCTGGTTGCAGACAGCACCTTCCCCGGCATGCGCGTTTTTCAGTTTGGCTTTGATTCGGAGGACGAGCTGCACAGACCGCACGCTTACCCCGAAAACTGTGTCGCCTATACCGGTACGCACGACAACAACACACTTCTTGCCTATCTTTGGGAGATCGACGAGGAGAAGAAGCGCTACGTTATGGAGTATATCGGACACGACTTTGACCGCTGGGGCGAGGCTGTTTTGCCGATCGTAAAGACGGTGATGAGAAGCGCTGCCGCGATTACAGTCTTCCCGATGCAGGATCTCTTGGGATTCGGACGGGACACCCGTATGAATACGCCGGGTAAAGCCGAGGGCAACTGGACTTACCGCATGGCAGACTATCAGCTTCAGGGCTTTGACAGACAAAAATTCCTTAAATTAAACGAAATGTTCGGCAGAAAGAGGTGATTTTATGAACGGCTATCCTCCTGCGGGCGATCAGCTTACACCCACAGTACATGATAATGCGCCTCAGTCCGGGGAGCAAAAAACAAAGCGGCAGATCGGTTTTCTTTTCATCGGTATTGCTTATCCTTTTTTACACTACGCCGTGATGCTCCTCGTCCAGGTCGTTGCACTCGTCGTATACCGCATTCAAGTGAAGGGCCTTCTCGGAGAGAATGCAACAGCCAAGGAGATCGCCACGATGGCTACGGAGCTTTACATGGCCAATTCCGATCTTTTCAGCCTTCTATCCAATGCGATCACGATCGCCATTGTAATCGCCCTCTTTTTCCTTGTACGCGCCATTCTTAAAAAAAGAGAAGCTGAAGTGCCGACCGTTAAAGCGTATTTCTCTTTTAAAAAGGTCAGTGTGCCCATGGTGCTTATGACGGCACTCCTTGCCGTTTGCTTTTATCATCTCGTTATCATGTTCATAGGCACGATCGGTTCGGTCTTCCCCGAGCTTCTGGAGAGCTATACCGACGCATCCTCGTCACTGACGGGGGAAACGGACATGACCTTTGTTGATTATCTCATCCGGTTTATTGTGATCACGATCTCGGCACCTGTTTGTGAGGAGCTGGTCTATCGCAACATGGCGATCTCCAATATGCGTAAGGCGGTTCCCGTTAAGTGGGCGGTCGTTATCTCGTCTGTCATTTTTGGCGTGGCGCACGGCAATTTGCTCTGGATCCTCTACGCCACGGCGCTTGGAATCGTTTTTGGTATTCTTTACGTCCGCACCGAGTCGATCTGGATAAGCCTTACGGCGCATTTCGTCTTCAACCTGGTAGGCTTTATCTATTCGCTCATTCCGAGTGATTCTCTGGGCAATATGGGCATGATGATCCTCACCGCAGCGGAGAGCCTTCTCATTCTCGGCTCGATGGCAGGAGGTCCCTTGACCTTTATCTGGTTGATGAAGAAAACAAGAAAGGAAAGACCTGCTACCGTTACCGAGCCCGCCGACGGCGAGAGCCGATCGACCTTTACGCCCCCCTACGGCATGCCACAGCCGCCCTATAGCTACCCTCAGCAATCATATAACGCACCGCAGTATCCCTATTCGCCTTACGGACAGAATCCCCATTACGGCATGCCTAACGGCTATCCCTACCCGCCGCAGATCTGCTTTGATCCACAGATCGGTGGCTATCGCACGCCTGAGGGCGTCTGGTACTTCCATATGCAGTATGGCTGGCAGTTTACGCCGTACCGTCAAGACCGGAAACCTCAAGGAAATCCATCTTCAGATGACGGACGGTATCCGCCTTCTCCCACGCCTGCCGATGAAGCGCGTCCTGCTGATAGAGAGCAGGTAGCCGACCAAGCACAAGACCGGACCGTTGAAACGGTTTCAAGTGATCTGACCGAAGAGGATAGAAACGAATCATAATAGTATAAGCCTTTCGTTTTCTTTTGAAAGCGGAAGGCTTTTTGACTTTCTTTTACTAATTGTGGATATACTCAAAAAAACGAGATAAAAGCGAGGTATTTATGAAACGGTTGATCCTGGTGACATCACCGCCCGCAAGCGGTAAGACATACGTCTCAAAAAAGCTGGCAGAAAGACTTGACCACGTCGTGTATCTGGACAAGGATACGCTGATTCCTTTATCCAAAAAGATCTTTGAGGTGGCAAACGAGGCTTATAACAGAAGCTCGCCTTTTTTTGAAAAGTATATCCGAGATGCTGAATACGAAACGATCGTGGCGCTGGCTCTCGAGGCGCTCGATTACGACGATACCGTCCTGATCAATGCGCCCTTTTCGCGCGAGGTACGCGACGGTGCATATATGGGGAATCTGCGCAGACTGCTTGCCGAGAAGGGATCAAGACTGACGGTCATTTGGGTGAAGACGGATGTTGAGGTCGTCAAAAGGCGTATGGAAGCGCGTAACAGTGAACGCGACAAATGGAAGCTCGATCATTGGGAAAAGTATATTGCCACCTGCGATTTTTCCATTCCGAAGGTGCTTGATCTGCCCGATACGGAAGACGATCTGCTGATCTTCAACAATTCGAACGATATCGAATTTCACGAGTCGATGGCGCGCATCACGGCGCTCCTTGAAACAAGAGAGAAGATATAAAAACGCCGCAGGTGCTTTTGCGCCTGCGGCGTTTGCTGTTTTTCACAGAAGGGTAATGCCTTTACTGCGGCATTCAATTACCGTTTCTTCGGGCCAATAGGAGGATTGCACCTCACCGATGTGTGCTTTGCGAAGAAAGAACATGCAGATACGAGATTGTCCGATACCGCCGCCGATGGTGTAGGGAAGCTCGCCTTTGACGAGTGCCTTGTGGAAGGGAAGCGCGAGACGTTCCTCACAGCCGCGGATCCTCAGCTGACGGCGAAGCGTTTCTTCGTCCACGCGGATGCCCATGGAAGAGATCTCGAAGGGAATGTCGAGAACCGGGTAGTAAACGATGATATCGCCGTTGAGCGCCCAATCGTCATAGTCGGGGGCGCGGCCGTCG
>CAZYFC010000110.1:0-5361 GCA_964646715.1 uncultured Lachnospiraceae bacterium | reverse complement strand
TTACGAGGAGGCGGCAGCGCAAGGTCTTGTGGCAGGCATTAACGCCGCACTGAAAATAAAAGGCGAAGCGCCAATGATACTTCCGCGTAACTCCTCGTATATCGGCACGCTGATCGACGACCTCGTCACCAAGGGCACGAACGAGCCCTACCGCATTATGACCTCGCGCAGTGAATACCGTCTGCTTTTAAGGCAGGATAACGCTGACGCGCGTCTTACCCCGATAGGCAGACGCGTGGGCTTGATCGACGAAGCGCGATTTGCCGCCTTTGAAGCAAAGCAGAAGCATATTGCCGACGAGATCGCGCGTTGTGAGCGCACCTATCTTGCGCCAAGCGACCGTCTCAACGCCCTGATGGAGGAAAACAGCTTACCGCCTCTTGCAACGGGCATCTCACTGACCGAGCTTCTCCGCCGCCCCGCCCTCGATTACAGCAAGCTCGCCGAGGTAGACGAAGCAAGACCGCCTCTCACCCGCGCTGAAGCGTACGCCGCGGAGGTCGCCATCAAATACGAGGGCTATATCAAGCGTCAGCTTGCCGAGGTGAAGCGCCGTGAAAAGCTTGAGGACACCAAAATTCCCGAAGCGCTCGACTACGACGCGATCCCGGGCATCCGCACCGAGGCGCGTCAGAAGCTGAAGAGCATCCGCCCGATGGACGTTGGCGCGGCATCGCGCATCTCAGGCGTCTCCCCCGCCGACATTTCGGTACTGCTTATCTACCTTGCCAAATAAACGTTTGAAAGAGACTATCTATGACCGACATTCAGAAAAAGATCCGCGAGGTCTTCTCCTCGCTGTCGCTTGAGGCCTACGCCACCGACGCAAATTGCGAGGCGTTTTCTCTTCTGCTCAAGGATCTGCTTGCCTTCAACGCCGTCACAAATCTGACAGCCATCACAGATCCCGAGGAAATCATTCTGCGCCACTTTGCCGACTGCCTCTCCGCCGCCGATAAATTGCCGCAAAACGCCAAGGTGATCGACGTGGGCTGCGGCGGCGGTTTTCCTACCCTGCCGCTTGCCATCGTGCGCCCGGATCTTCACTTCACTGCGCTTGATTCGACCGCCAAAAAGCTCGTTTTCGTTGATAACACCGCAAAAAAGCTGCGCCTCAACGTCACAACGCTTGCCGCGCGTGCAGAAGAGCTGTCCTCAGGTCGTGAAGCGTACGATGTGGCGATTTCTCGCGCAGTCGCGAGAATGAATCTGCTTGCCGAGCTCTGCCTGCCGCTCGTCAGAGTGGACGGCGTTTTTCTCGCCATGAAGGGAGCGACAGGCAAGGAGGAGCTTTCCGAGGCAGAGAAGGGCATTGCCACGCTTGGCGGCAAGGTCGGTGCAGTCGATTGCTTCACGCTTGCCTCTGCAGGCGAACGCTGTCTTATCACCGTCCGAAAAATTGCTCCAACGCCTGTTGCCTACCCCCGTCCTTGGGGAAGGATCAGGAAAAAGCCGTTATAAAAAAGCCGCTTGTAAGCCGCACGACGCGCTTACAAGCGTTTTTTGCAAGAAAATATGGTAAAGGTCAACAAAAAAAGGTAGTGACAAGCAGACGCTTTTATGCTATAATAAAGAAAACTTGCCAGGTGTGCAAGAAAAAAAGTAAAGAGGTGACCGTATGAAGCAGAAAGTCAGCCTGTTTCTCGCCGCCGTGCTGCTACTCAGCACGCTCGCTTTACCCGCATGTAAAAGCGGGATAGACACCGGTGCAGAAACAACCGCGCCGATCGCAGAAACAACACCCAATGAAACGACGGGTGAAACAACGCCCACCGTAACGACAAGCAAAGGAGATGATCCCGTGACACCCGAAGAACAATCAAACGCCACACTCTACGACTTGCGTGTCGAATCGATGCTCGCGCCTGTCGGCATTGACGATACCAATCCCGTTTTCAGCTGGAAAACGCTTTCCGATGAGCTTGGTTGGGCGCAGAGCGCCTACAGGATCGAGGTCAAGACAGCAGACCGCACCGTTTGGGATAGCGGAGAGGTCGCTTCAGGTACGTCGGTAGGCATAGAATACGCAGGCGAAACGCTCACCGATTCGACCGAATACGTCTGGACAGTCACAGTTCTTGATAAAAACGGCAAGAAAGCGACTGCAAGCTCCACCTTCGAAACAGGTCTTTTCGGCAAAAACGCCTTTTCGGACGCCTACTATATCAGCTATGAAGACGCGCCGCTTTACGAGGGCACGACCTACACGATAGACTTTGACTTTGTGATCGAGAGTGACAACCAGGGCTTCTGCTTCTCCATGCAGGATTCCGGCACCTTCGTTATGTGGCAGGTCAACACCTACAATGGCAAAAACTCCGACGGCAAGATCTGGCTTCGCCCCCACTTCAAATCGGGCGGCAGTTGGACGGCTTATCCGGGCGGCCCGGGCAGCGTGCAGGCGATTGACGTAACCGCCGCCATCGGATACTCGGCAAGCGAGGTCATCGGCAAAACGATCCACGAGCGCATCGAGGTAAACGGCAGAACGGTCAAGACCTACTTCGGCAAGGACGAAAACAGCCTGACGCTCGCAAGCACCTATACACACAGCACGGCACTGCCACTCTACGACATCGGCTTCCGCCACAATTCCGACTCCTCGAACGACAAGGAGGTTGCCGGCTACGCGAATATTGTGGTCAGAGACGGTAACGGCAACATCCTCTATCAAAGCGATTTTGAAAACGGCACCAATGACTATATCGGCGCATCCTGCGCCTCGCTTGACAACGGTATGCTGACGATCGGCACGACCGAATCGACAGGCGAGTTCGTCTTCACGCGCATGGACGGCGAGGGCCTTCCCGTCTTTCGTAAGGAGGTCGAGATCAAGAGCGATCTCGTCTCGGCAAAGCTCTATACCTCAGGACTCGGTGTGTACGAGGCGTATATCAACGGCGAACGCATCGGCAGACTCTATGAAGACGGTAGCGTGGAATACCACGAACTGAAGCCCGGCTTCACCGAAATGGAGGATCGCAAATTCTATTCAAGCTACGACGTTACCTGGATGCTTGAAAAGGGAAAAGTAAACACCCTCTCAGCCATCGTATCAAGCGGTTGGTGGAGTGATGCCGCCGCAAGAAGCTACGGCACCGAGGACGCCTTCCTCGCCAAGCTCGTTCTGACCTACGCTGACGGATCTACCGAAACCGTCACCACCGACACGAGCTGGAAAACGGCACGCGCGGCGGCGGTGGTATACGCCGACATCTTCTCAGGCGAGACCTACGATGCGCGCATTTCGCAGGCGTGGATGAAGAGCGACTTTGACGATACGAGCTGGGCAAACGCCTCGCTCAATCTTGAATTTGTCGGCGAGATCGTCTCCTGGAGCGGCTCGTATATCACAGTACGCGAGGATCTGACGCTTGACACCAAGAGTGTCACCGTCTTTGACGGTGTCACAGGCGAAAGCTCAACAGCTTACGGCAAGATCAACACCGTCGCTGTCTATGGCGACGAAGCCTTCACGTTACAAAAGGGCGAGACCGCCGTCATCGACTTCGGGCAGAACTTTGCCGGCTGGGAGGCCATCACCGTCGAGGGCAAGGCAGGTACGGTACTCACGATCGAACACGGCGAGACACTAAACGACCAGAACGGCGCGTATTCGCGCGGCTGTGACGGCCCCGAGGGCAGTATCTACAACGCCAATTACCGTTCCGCCGCCGCTACCACACGGTATACGCTGAGCGGCAACGGCGTTGAGAGCTATCATCCCTCCTTCACCTTCTACGGCTTCCGCTATATTGAGATCACCGCCACCGACACTGTGACGATCCACGCTGTCAAGGGCATGGTGGTCACCTCTGTCGATACCGACACAGGCTTTATGACGACCTCGGATGAGGACGTAAATCAGCTCATCAGCAATATCCGTTGGGGACAGTATTCCAACTATCTCTCGGTTCCCACCGACTGCCCTCAGCGCGACGAGCGTCAGGGCTGGACGGCTGACACACAGGTCTTTGCACAGGCAGGCAGCTACATGGCGTTCTCCAAGAGCTTCCTGGAAAAATTCATGATGGATATGCGTGACAGCCAGAACAGCGAAGGCGCGTACCCCGGCACCGCGCCCACAGGCGAGTATTCAGGCGGAGGCTGGGGCGGTCTCGGCTGGGCCGATGCAGGCATTATCGTACCCTATACGCTCTACACGATGTACGGCGACAGATCCGTCATCCTTGAAAACTGGGACTCCATGCAGCTTTATGTAGACGGTTATCTTGCAACGACGAACAAAAAAGGTCCGTCGGGCATCTGGGGCGACTGGCTGTCCTATGAGCCGAACGATGACGCGCTGAAGGCGCTTCTCGGTGTGGCGTTCTACGCATGGGATGCCATGATGATGGCAGAAATGGCCGAGGCGATAGGCCTTGACGACGAAGCGGAGCGCTATTGGGCGCTTTACGAGACCGAAAAGGCTTATTTCATCGAGCAGTACGTCACGTCAAGCGGCACCCTGAAGCTGAACAGACAAACCGCCTGCCTCTACGCGCTCTATCTTGATCTGCTCCCCGATGAAAACTCGGTGACAAAGGTGACCAATCAGCTTGTCAACAACATCGTTCGCAACGGCAACAAGCTGCAAACAGGCTTCCTTGGCACGGCGATCATCTTAAAGACCCTCACCAAGGTCGGCAGAAGCGATGTTGCCTACACCCTTCTTTTACAGCACGATAATCCCTCGTGGCTCTACTCGGTCGACCAGGGCGCGACCACGATCTGGGAAAGATGGAACTCCTATACGATCGAATCGGGCTTTGGCGACGTTAGCATGAACTCCTTCAACCACTACGCCTACGGCGCAGTGGCGGCATGGATGTTTGAATCGATGGCAGGCATCGGACAGGACCCCGACGATCCCGGCTTCAAGAACGTCCTGATCGCCCCCCAACCCGATACAAGACTTGCAGTAGAGGCATCTTATGACTCGGCGTACGGTGTTATCACAGCAAAGTCGAGCTTTGAAGGAAGCATCTGGACCTACAGCTTCTCACTGCCTGCCAACACAACGGCAGACGTCACGATTCCCGTCAAGGACGAGGCGTCGACCACCGTCAACGGCAAAGCACTGTCGGCACTCACCCTTGAAGAGGACGGCATCGTCCTGATCGCATGCGAGGGAGGCGTCGCCACCTTTGAGGCAGTGGCAGGCAGCTTCACCGTCATCGCCACTCTTGCAAACTGATAACACGGCTAAAAAGACGGTTTCGGGATAAAGCCCGAAAGCAACCCAAAAACAGGCATACAACAAAGAGAGCCACCGATTTTTCGGTGGCTCTTGCTGTATCGATCAGAGTATGGATGAAAACTTCTTTCTGTCGTTAAGCTGGCTTTTATGTTTTATGAGCC
>CAZYFC010000109.1:0-5364 GCA_964646715.1 uncultured Lachnospiraceae bacterium | reverse complement strand
AATACTCCTCCGCTTGTCAAGCCTTTTTTTAAACTTTTTTTCGATTTTTTTCATTATTGACAAATTGTCCAAAACATACTATAATATGGAATGTCCCTACGCGCAAAATCACCACAAATCGTCGCAAAAACCCATTTTATCAGACAAAAAGGTATTTATGAAGAAAGAATATACCCTTTTCAGGGAGGATCTGACTCCTCAGGATATCAAAAACCTGACCGCTGAGGATGCAGTCTTGCTCTCCGGGGAGATCCGCGATTTTCTTGTGAACTCCCTCTCCGAAACAGGCGGCCACCTCGCCTCGAATCTTGGCGTGGTAGAGCTGTCGCTTGCCTTACACAAGGTCTTCGATACACCGAACGATCATATCGTTTGGGATGTCGGCCATCAGTCCTACGTTCATAAGCTTCTTACCGGTCGCGGTAAGGATTTTGATTTGCTTCGCACACCGGGAGGCCTTTCCGGCTTCACGAAAAGAAGCGAGAGCGAGCATGACGCCTACGGTGCAGGCCACAGCAGTACGGCGATCTCCGCCGCCCTCGGTCTTGCCGAGGCAGACCGCCTGCAGGGGCGAGACGGCTACTCAGTCGCCGTGGTGGGCGACGGTGCGTTTACCGGCGGCCTCGTCCACGAAGCCCTGAACAACGTTGATAAAAGTCTTCATTTAATTATAATACTCAACGAGAACGAAATGTCGATCTCAAAGAACATCGGCAGATTCTCGCGCCACATCGCCAAGCTCCGCGCCACGCGCGGCTATCTCAAGACCAAATCCTTTACAAGAACCGTCATTTCGCGCATCCCTCTGATCGGCAAGCCGCTTTTCCGCCTCATCCGCCACATAAAAAAGAGCCTCAAGAACGCCTTGTACGGCAGTAACTATTTTGAGGATATGGGCCTTTACTACCTTGGCCCTGCCGACGGCAACAACTTTGAGGAGGTCGAAACCCTTCTGCGCGAAGCAGTCGCCTCCGGGCAGAGCGCTGTGCTTCACCTGAAGACGGTGAAGGGCAAGGGCTACGCCCCCGCCGAAGAGAATCCCAACGCCTATCACTCAGTCGCCCCCAAGGGCACCTCTTCCGCCAAAAATTTCTCCGCCGCCTTCGGAGAGGCCATGCTTGATCTCGCCGCACAGGATAGCAGGATCGTGACCATCACCGCCGCCATGGAGGACGGTTGCGGCCTTCAGCCCTTCGCGGAAGCCTATCCCGATCGCTTTTTCGACGTAGGCATTGCCGAGGAACATGCGCTCATCTTTGCCGCAGGTCTTGCGGCAGGTGGCATGAAGCCGATCGTGCCGATCTACTCTTCTTTTTTACAAAGAGGCTACGACAGCATCCTGCACGATATCGCCCTGCAGCATCTGCCTGTCATCGTCCCGATCGACCGTGCCGCGCTCGCCAAGGGCGACGGCCCGACGCATCACGGCATTTACGACGTTTCCTTCCTTTCGGGCATCCCCGATATCTCGCTCTTTGCTCCTGCGCGCTTTTCCTCGCTCCGCCGATATCTTGAGGAAGGACTTCGTGCGACATGCGCTACCTTTATCCGTTATCCCAACAGCGGCGAGCTGATCAAAGACAATTTCCAATACTGCGGCGGCAGTCTGCTCAAGAATTTCACCGACTCCCCGGACGGCGTTATCGTCACCTACGGTGGTATCGTCAAAGAAGCAGAGAGAGCGACTGTGCTTCTTGCCCAAAAGGGCTTTTCCTGCGGTATTCTTTTGCTCGAACAGCTCAAGCCCCTTGAAACAGACGCCATTCTGGCAGCACTCCCCCCCGACAAGCCTATCGTCTTTTTGGAAGAAGGTGCGCGCTCGGGCGGCGTGGGCGTCAACCTTTACGATGCTGCCCGCCACGCCGAAAGCATGCAAAACCGCTCCTATACCGTCCTTGCCATCGATTCATTCGCTGAGGGCGTGAAGGGCGAATCGCTCTACAAGACCTGCGGCATTTCAGCGGAAGATGTGGTCAGAACGTTTATAAAGGAATGAAAAAACAGGAAAGCCTTTTTCAAAAGGTCTTTCCTGTTTTTTACAAATCGAACAACATCTATTGACAATCAGTCGACCATGTGATATAATTAAGCTGACATCGAAAGGAGCGTGTTTATGAAAGGCAATCCAAACATCATCCGATCCGTTCTGAATCTTCTTCGTGCCGTTATCTGCTACAGCTTGATTTCTCTTGCCTCACTGCTCTCCCATTTTTTCGTCAGCCGGATGCTGGAAAGCCCGCTGGAAGACGGAAGGATCTCGTTACAGCTCGTCTATTTTTACTCTGCGATCTTTTATTACGTTTTCTTTTTTTGCTTTACGCGGCTTTTCGCTCTCTACGCGGTCGCTTTTCGCAAGGAATGCCCTCTCTGCCAAGAAAGAGCGCCTCGTCTTTTTGTAAGGATCGGTCGGCTTTTCAAGTCGCAAGTCTTCGTCATTCATTTCTCCGCGACGCTCGCCTTGCTTCTTCTTACGCGCTCACGCGCTTACGGCTATCTCGCTCGCGCAGTCTTCGGCGAAGGTGCCACGGACGATCAGATCTATCTTGCAGCCCTCTTCACTGTCCCCTTGCTGATGATCACTTTCATTGCGTCATACCTCTTTGCTGCGCGCAGTATCCGAAAAGAATCGGCGGTGCTGACCAAGCGCCGCACGCAAAAAGCCAACAGCCACCTCGTTGTTGAAACAGTCAAGCTGACGCTCAATACCGTTTCTGCCGCGGTGGCGATCCCGCTTGTCATCCTCCTCGCCTCGACCTTTGTCGTTTTCCTCGTCGCCTTTCCCTGCGTCATTGCCGTCGCCCTCGCGTTCATCGTTTTGCGCTATCTTCGCGCCTTGCGTATCCGCAGGCGCTTCATTCGGCAATTAAAAAAGGCGTGCGAGAGCCGCCGCCACCGTCTGAGTGCCATCAAACGCCCCTATCTTTCCCTCCTGTTCCTTAATGACGGTGCTAATTTCACACTCACGACCGATGGCAAAACCTATTCCTGCAAATTGGTTCACGCAATCAAGCGTAACGTACCCATGTTTTTCCACGCCGACGGCTACGGCACAGTCACCAATACGATCTCTGTTTTCCGCATAGACATCGCCCACTACGTCACGAGCTTTCAATACGCATTTGACGCCGATAACGAAAAGATCGTGATCGTCTGCCCGATCCCGAAGGCCATGTTTTCGCGCAGGGAAGGCGCAAGCGCCGCCGTCGACACGTCCGTAACCGAAGCCAAATTCATCTACGCGGGCATCGGTAAAAAGGGAACGAGATCCAACGTCTTGAAGGAGCTTCCCTCCGAAGGTGGCGTATCCCGCGAAATGGACGTTGGCGAATACTTCGCAGGCTATTACTTCTACAATGGGTCAGGCTTCTTAAACGCCATCGAACGCGGCGTTTTAGCCCATCAATAACGAAAAGCGCTTTGGAGAAATCCAAAGCGCTTTTCGTTATTGGCGCGAAGGAGCGATCGCTCTATTCATCACAGCGCGTATTCACCGGAATGGGCGGTCAGTTTGATAATAAGACGGATATCGTCGGGCTGTACGTCTGCATCGTGGGCGGCGCGGTTGCGCAAGAGCTTACCGCACCTTTCGCATTTGTGGATGATAATATAGCCTTTTTTGGGGTCGGCAAGTGCGGCAACAGCCATCAGCTTACCGCGGCAGCCGTTGGCTCTGTCGCCGGGATTCACGTCGACGTGAAGCGAGGTCAGGCAAAAAGGGCAATGATTGCGCGAGCTTTTGCCAAGCGGCAAGACCTCCTTGCCGCAGTGAGCGCAGATAAAGCCGTTATCGTTTTTGGAAAAGCGTTTGGTTTCCATAATGCTCCCTTCATCAGTCGTTTCTTGAGCATTTTTCGGCGTCGATGGCAAGCACCAGCATCAAAGCGTACAGCGCATCTTCGGGTGATACGATGTCAATAACGTAGGTATCCGTCCACTGAAAAAACTCTTTTGTCACGGTGACGACCTGCCGTCCCGATGCGTCGCAGATGCAATAATCCCATTCAAACCAATTGCCCTCGACCTGCCAGCCGTTATAATCAATATTGAATTTCGGGCGGAAAAAGCTGAAGGCCTTGCTGATGCAACCAACGTACCGATCACCGATATACATTTCATACCTCGGCAAAAAGCTGAACACTCTTTCGGCTATCATGCCTATCTCGTTGCCTGCACCGTCAAAGATCTTAAGGCGATGTCCCCAACCGAACTGTCCCTTGACCGTATAAACCGTGTCGCCCTGTTCATTATAAATATCGTAGCTGTCAAACCAAGAAAACAGTCTTTGCTTAAACAAAAGCTTCATATCCTGCTGCTTGCGTCATCACTGAAAAGCGAAAACTCTCCTTATAATAATAAGTCTATAATAAGCCGATCTGTGCAAAAGCACCGACAGCAATCATACATAATTCAAAGCCGCTTTTGGCATACTAACACCGACTTTATACAAAGTCAGAACACGAAAGGAATTTTTGTCATGTCAAAATCCGCAAGATTTCGTTTGTTCGCAGTTTTGGCACTTGCCCTTTTACTCTTCACGGCAGGCAGTGCGCTTTACGCCGACACCACAGTGGGCGAGGTAACTGACGGCACGGCAGAGATCAGCACGACTGAAGGCATTTTCGGCACGTCGCCCGAAACGACGACGGAAGGCACGCAAGACACCGCCGAGGTGCCCGAAAGCTCCTCTATGCTCGACACCGATCTCACAACGACACCCGATACCGCCGACACGATGCCCGATCACGACAACACGCTCGACGGCGATAACAAGGATAACGACGGCTTTAACTATACGGGACTCATCATTGCACTCGTGATAGCAGCGGCGGTCATTCTTCTTATTATTCTTCTCGTTCCCAAGAACAAGAACAAACGCTAAAGCTAAACTCTCACAAGCCGTAGCTTGTGAGAGTTTTCGTTATAGATCAGCGGATGATCGGCACGATCTCGTTGCCGTTTTCATCAAGGCCGAAGCTCTCCATCAGCTTCCTCTCAAGCTCTGCACCCGTATTATAGCCCATCTTCTTCTGGCGGTGATTCATGGCGGCAATCTCAAGAATGACCGCAAGGTTTCTACCCGGCTTCACGGGAAGCGTGTAAGACGGCACTTTAACGCCCATAATGTCGGTATATTCAGTCTCAGTGCCGAAACGGTCATAGGATTTATCGGGATCCCAAAGCTCGATCTGAATGACAAGATCGATTTTCTCGCTCATTTTGACAGCACCCATACCGAAGATACGGCGGATATCCACGATACCGATACCGCGAAGCTCAACATAATGGCGGATCATTTCGGGAGCCGAGCCAACGAGCGTTTTATCCGAAACGCGCTTGATCTCCACAGCATCATCGGCGATCAGA
>CAZYFC010000108.1:0-5374 GCA_964646715.1 uncultured Lachnospiraceae bacterium | reverse complement strand
ATCCCCCGGCTGTACGATGAGCTGTGTTACCGACTCTTTGACCGTGCGTACGGAGACTGTTGGCTCTGCCTTCCCGAACGTGGAATGCAAGATCATCGACCCCGAAACGGGTGCAGATCTTCCAGACGGTGAAAACGGTGAATTCGTGGCGCGCGGCTATAACGTTATGAAGGGCTATTACAAGATGCCGCTTGCCACCGCTGCCGCGATAGATGCCGATGGCTGGCTTCACACCGGTGACATCGCTTGCCGTGATGCTGACGGCAATTATCGCATCACAGGCCGACTCAAGGACATGATCATACGTGGCGGTGAGAATATCTATCCGCGCGAGATCGAGGAGTTTATCTTCACCTGCCCGAAGGTCAAGGATGTGCAGGTCATCGGCGTGCCGGACAAGCGCTACGGCGAAGAGATCATGGCGTGCATTATCCTCAAAGAGGGCGTTGACATGACTGAAGCGGAGATGAAGGACTACGTAGGTCAACATATGGCGAAGTACAAGGTGCCTCGCTATGTGGAATTTGTGAGTGAATTTCCGATGAATGCCGCAGGCAAGATCTTAAAGTACAAAATGCGCGAAAACGCAATAGCCAAGCTCGGTCTTGAGGTGTAAGCCCACTCGTACCCATCGTAGATAGCATCGCAGGGGCGTGTCATGCTGCTCCCCCCTGTCGGGACGACAGCATGAAAAACAGACAGACTGTAGTTTTGTCATATTATTGTACAAAATGATCCCCTTAGGGTAGTCTTGAAAACGGTTTCCTTTTCAAGAGTCTACTCTAAGGGGATTTTCTCATAAAGTCCAATGACTGTTCGTTTGTGTATAGGATGTTAATCCTCAGTCTTTTTTTCCTTTGGAAGGTTAATGGCGATATGCACGTCCTTAAGCTGCTTTTCGGTGACCTCGGAGGGCGCGTTCATCATAAGATCCATGGCGTTCTTGTTCATGGGGAAGGCGATGACCTCGCGGATGTTGGGTTCTTCAAGCAGGAGCATGATCATACGGTCAACGCCCGGAGCGACGCCTGCGTGAGGCGGTGCGCCGAACTTGAAGGCGTTGTAAAGAGCAGGGAATTTGGCTTCCACATCTTCAGCCCCCATGCCTACAAGCTCAAATGCCTTCAGCATGATCTCGGGATCGTGATTACGGACAGCACCCGATGAAAGCTCGATGCCGTTACAGACGATGTCGTACTGATAAGCAAGGATCTCAAGGGGGTCCTTTTCCAAAAGAGCCTGCATGCCGCCCTGCGGCATGGAGAAGGGATTATGGCAAAATTCAAGCTCTCCCGATTCTTCACCGATCTCGTACATCGGGAAGTCAACGATCCAGCAGAAACGGAAAACGTCCTTTTCAAGAAGGTCGAGGTCGTTGCCGAGCTTCGTGCGGATCTGACCTGCAATCTTGCGGGTCTCTTTTTTGTTGCCTGCAAGAAGGGCAACAAAGTCGCCGTTTTCAAGCGCGAGTGCTGAGATGATCGATTCCTTAAGGGGATCAACAAACTTGGAAACGCCGCCCGTCACGTTGCCGTCGGCCATCTTGAACCAGAACATGGTCTTTGCACCCTGTTCTTTGGCAAATTCGGTGACAGAGTCGATATATTTTCTTGCCTTGTCAAACTTCTTCACAACGATCGCCTTGACTGTTTCGGCGGTTTTGAAGTCTTCCAGCTCGCAAGCCTTCATCACATCGGTCACGTCTTCAATAATGAGGGGGTTACGGAGGTCCGGCTTGTCGCTACCGTACTTTTCCAGAGCGGTCAGGTAGGGGATCCTTTCGAAGGGAGCCTTGTCGGATCTTTTGTCGGAGAATTCCTCAAAGATCTCGGGAATGACGGCTTCAAGCTCGGCAAACACGTCCTCCTGCGTAGCAAACGCCATCTCCATGTCGAGCTGGTAGAATTCGCCGGGAGAACGGTCTGCACGGGCGTCCTCGTCGCGGAAGCAGGGAGCGATCTGGAAATACTTGTCGAAGCCCGAGGTCATCAAAAGCTGCTTGAACTGCTGGGGCGCCTGAGGCAGCGCGTAGAATTTACCGGGGTGATTACGGCTGGGGACGATATAGTCGCGCGCGCCCTCGGGGGAAGAGCAGGTGAGGATCGGCGTGGTGATCTCCAGAAAACCGCGGGAGGTCATCTTCCGGCGCAGGGCGGATACGATCTGCGAGCGAAGCACGATCTTGTCCTTGACGGCGGGATTTCTCAGGTCGAGAAAACGGTACTTAAGGCGCGTCTCTTCGCGCGATTCAGTGGATTTAGCCACCTCGAAGGGGAGTGTCTCTCTGCATCTGCCGAGAACCTCGATCTCCTCGGGAATGATCTCGATAAGACCTGTGGGAATATTCTTGTTGGGGCTTTGGCGTAGGGTAACCTTGCCCGTGAGAGAGACGGTGGATTCGCGCGGAATATCGCGCACCTTTGCCATCATATCTTCAGTAGAGGCAACTGCCTGCGTGATGCCGTAGAAATCACGCAGCACGAAGAAGATTACAGAGCCCATGTCACGAACTGTGTCAAGCCATCCTGCGAGCTTGACCGTCATGCCTTCGTGCTCGGCGCGCAGCTCGCCGCAATTGTGTGTTCTCATTGCCATATTGTTTTCATATCCTTTCGCATATGTGATCGCATAAAACTACAGATTAATCATAGCAAATCAAGGAGAAAAAGTCAAGAGATAAGGGAAAAAAGAGTTTTTTCTCTCTGCAAGAAGCGGCGTCGTTCGCTCTCACTCTCTGTGAGTATTATTAAATAATCACGGTATTCTTCTTTTGATTTTAGGATCGTTTTTGGTCGTTCATCCGTGATTTGCGGAAGAATGAAAGATATTGTATGGTTGGCATGCAGTTTTTTCTTTTTTTTGCTATCGGTTCTTGCGGAATAAACTATTGTATGGTAAAATTTGATATCAGAACAAACTCCTTAGCCCGTTCCTTCCGTTTCTAATGCATTCTGTGAGGTGATAGCTATCCCTTCCAATAAAAATCAACCGATTCTGGTGCGTCCGAAATACGAGTTTCAAAAAAGCGATATAGAGGTGCGCTATCAGTCTTTTAATGACGGCACGAATCTGCATTGGCACGATTTCTATGAAATGGAGATCATCACCGAGGGAAGCGGCTCGTACTACGTCAACGGCGTGAAATATCCCTTGAAGCGCGGCTCGGCATATCTCGTTACGCCGGTCGATTTTCACCTGATCAAGGGGGAATTCAAGCTGTACAATATTTCCTTCAACGACCGTGTTGCTTCGCCTGAGATCATGAATCGGATCGCTGCTGTAAGCGCCGCCGTTGCAGTTGATTTCGATGACGCTGTCTTTTCTTTTATTGAAAAGGTGCTTGAAACGCTTGATACGGAATGCCGTGAAACTCTTTCTCTTCGCACCGAATCACTGAAAAGCCTCATGGACAGTCTTCTGATCCGGTATTTACGTATGATCCACTCAAGTGAGCAGAATCAGAGCCGTTCGGACGCGGCAGTTCTGCGTGTGGTCTCCTTTATCAAATTCAATTTCAAGAAAAAACTCACGCTTGCCGATGCCGCCGATGCCGTCGGTCTGACACCCAATTACCTGGGCGAGATCTTTTCAAAGAAGATGGGCGTTTCCTTTAACATCTTTTTGATGCAGACGCGCTTGAACTACGCGAAAAATCTTCTTTTGCGCGGCGACTGTACGATCGAAGAGGTGGCAAGAGAGTCGGGATTCGGCTCGCAGACATATTTCTCGGATTGCTTCAAAAAGCAGTTCGGTTACACGCCCTCCAGCCTTAAAAGTCGCATGGCACCGGGACTCATAACGCCTGACGAGGCGGAGAGGGTATCGGAATAAGGTTAATAAACCTCGGCAGTATCTATAAAAAAGATGCTTGATTTTTTAATACAGTATTCCTGATTGGACGCTCTGTATGGCTGTTTTGCCGAGGGCTTTTGTCGCATTGCCGCATACACTCAGCCATCTGACAAAGAACGCCCTATTCGTCAGACGGACATACCGTCTGACAGCCAATTCATACGAAGGAGACCTTTACACATGAAAAAGATGTTACTTGCACTTCTTGTTGCATGCCTTCTTGTGACAGTGCTGCTCTTTGTGAGCTGTCACAGCCCTGAAGAAACGACGGCAAGCGAGACCACGACTGAAGAAGCAGAAGAGACGACTGAAGAGACCACGGTAGCTGTCACGCAAGCGCTTACTGAAAACGGTATTCCCGTTGCCAAGCTGAACGAGGTTTCCGAGCTTGTCGGTACGCACAGCTTTGCCGACGAAGGGCTTGCATTAATGAAGCTCTTTATCAGCAAGTACTATGACACACGCACGAACCGTGTGCTTGACGCAAACGGCAATCAGATCACCCTTTGGGCGGTCGGCTCTTTCCTTGAGGCGCTCGGCTCTGTCTATAAGGCTTTCCCCGAAGATGAGGAGATTGCTTCGGTGTATACCGGGCTTCTTGACAGAGGCCTTCGTCAGTATCAGGTGCGTTATATGAACGGCAAGGTCAATGACGTCGTTCCGTATTACTATAACGCAAGTGCGGGCAATCAGGGTGACTACTATTACGATGACGACGAATGGATCGCTATTCAGTTTCTCGAGGCCTATAAGAATCTCGGGGACGAAAAATACCTGACACGCGCACAGGAGATCCTGGAGTTCATTTGGCTGGGTTGGGGCATCAATACCACGGAGGAGGATAACCTGGGCATGGGCGGTATTCCGTGGAAGGTCGGTACCGGCCCCGGTACCTGCTCTAATGCACCTGCGGCATACGCCTTTGCCATGTTCAGTACACTGACGAAGGACGAAGCGCTTTCCGAAGAGTATCTGACCCGTGCGATCACGGTTTATGATTGGGTCTATAAATATCTGCGCAACGGATCTCTTTATAAGGATGGGCCTACCAACAATTGGTCCGGCTCGTATAACAACGGTCTTATGATCGCTTCCGGCTCGCTTCTTTATGGTATTACCGGTGAGTCAAAGTATCTGACTCAGGCCAGGAACACCGCAAGAGCCGCCTATACGAATAATTTTACTACTACCTCCGACAAGAGGATCAAGTTTGAAAACGATATTGAGAACTATTGGATGGATGCTTGGCTGGTCAAGGGCTATATCGAATACTACAAGGTCGACAATACCAATACTACCGGTTATCTCGATAACTGCTGTAAGATCGCGGCGTTTGCCATTGAGAATAAGCTTGAAAGCGGTTGGCTTCGCGTGCGCATCGACGAGGCCCCTGACGCTACCTGGACTGACAATAACAGTAAGGTCACAAACGACCATCCCTCCACCGATCCGACGATCATCGGCGGCGGTATCTCGATCATCATGGTGCTTGCCGAATGGGCAGCACTCTATGGCGAGAACT
>CAZYFC010000107.1:0-5473 GCA_964646715.1 uncultured Lachnospiraceae bacterium | reverse complement strand
TCAACTGCCGAAGGGGCAGATTTACTTTGCGTAGTCAACTACGCGGCTTTCGCGGATAACGTGAACCTTGATCTGACCGGGATATTTCAGCTCGTTCTCGATCTTCTTGACGATCTCACGCGCGACGTTGACCATCTCGCGGTCATTGACCTCTTCGGGCTTCACGATGATGCGGATCTCGCGACCTGCCTGAATAGCGAAGGAGTTGTCAACACCCGGGAAGGAGTTGGCGATCTCCTCGAGCTTTTGCAAACGCTTGATGTAGTTTTCAAGATTCTCACGGCGAGCGCCGGGACGTGCGGCAGAAATAGCGTCAGCCGCCTTGACGATCAGAGCAATGACAGTCTTGGGCTCAACATCGCCGTGGTGCGCCTCGATCGCATGAACAACGTCGCGGCTTTCCTTGAACTTCTTGGCAACGTCAACACCGATATGGACGTGAGAGCCCTCTGTCTCATGGGTGAGGGCTTTGCCGATATCGTGCAAAAGACCTGCGCGCTTGGCAACGGTAGAATCCACGCCGAGTTCATCGGCAAGCATACCGGAGAGAAGCGATACCTCGATCGAGTGATCGAGTACGTTCTGTCCGTAGCTCGTGCGGTAACGCAGACGGCCAAGCAGCTTGACAAGGTCGCCCGGGATACCGTGAATACCGGTTTCGAAGGTGGCGCGTTCGCCCGCCTGCTTGATTGAAAGCTCGACTTCCTTCTTGGCTTTTTCCACCATCTCTTCAATTCTGGTGGGATGGATACGGCCGTCGGCAATCAGCTTTTCGAGTGCAAGCCTTGCCACCTCACGGCGAACGGGATCAAAGCTCGAAAGGGTGATGGCTTCAGGCGTATCGTCAATAATGAGGTCAACGCCCGTAAGCGTTTCAACCGTGCGGATGTTACGACCCTCGCGGCCGATGATGCGGCCCTTCATATCATCGTTGGGAAGAGGTACGACCGATACGGTGACTTCGGAAACGTGGTCGGAAGCGAGTCGCGAAACGGCAAGAGAGATGATGTTCTTCGCCTTGTCGTCTGCATCCTCCTTAAGCTGTTTTTCGATCTCGAGCAGCTTTTCGGCGGCAGAGTGCTTTGCTTCCTCCTCGATCTCGGAGACGATCTCGGCCTTTGCTTCCTCAGCGGTATAGCCCGCGATCTTTTCAAGCTGTGCAAGGCGTGCATTCTTGATCGTTTCAAGCTCTGCGCGCACCTTGTCGCCTTCTTTCAGCTTTTTGTCGAGCAGCTGTTCCTTGTGTTCAAGACTTTCCAGCTTTCTGTCAAGAGATTCCTCGCGGCTGGCGCAACGATGCTCGAGTCTTGAAAGCTCGGCACGGCGATCTTTAACTTCTTTTTCAAATTCGCGGTTCTGACGAACAATCTCTTCCTTCGCCTCAAGAAGCGCTTCCTTTTTCAGAGTCTCGGCGGCTTTTGCGCCTTCCTCTTTGATCCTTGCCGCTTCCTGCTCAGCCGAGCCGATCTCAGCCTCGCCGATCCTCTTGCGATACTGAATGCCGCCAAAGAAACCGATGACGGCGCCCAGAACGAGCGTGACAACGGCAACGATCACGGGTAACACGACGCCGGCCGCGGCAAGTTCTGCAATGGGATAAACCATATTACACCTCCTTAGTTTTTGTAATGCTTGTTCGATTTTATGGTGTTCTCACATTATGATATTTCTGCTATTGTAAAAGTATGGCATATTATCACAAATATATTTTAATCCAGAATTTATCTTTTGTCAATAGTGCGTAAAAAAATAGTTTGGTAAATTTCCCCTATGAGAACGAAAAGAGAGCTATTTTGCTCAAGCGCCGAATAAATAACAGTATAGGCGCTTTACAAGAAGCTCCGATATATCTTTTTCGTTTTACAAGTGAGGATCTATGAAGCCATCCGCCCATCCTTTTTTGCCCGAAGTTATTCACCGTCATATGCAGGCGCTTTCTGATGAATTCCCCTTCGCAACATTACAAAAATGCGGCAAAAGCCTCTCTTCAAAGCCGATCGACGCCTTGACGCTCGGCTGCGGCAGAAAGGATCTGCTCTTCGTCGGCGCTCATCACGGCAGTGAGGCGATCAGCGCCGCGTTACTGATGCAGTTTGCCGATGAGATCTGCCGTGCCGTTTACGCAGGAGAAACACGCTTTGGCCTTCGCGTGCGCGAGCTGCTTGAGTCACGCCGCCTCGTTATTCTGCCCACAGTCAATCCCGACGGCATGGAGATCGCCCTGAAGGGCGTCTGCCCCTCCGAACCGTTTGGAAAACGCCTCGTTGCCCTGAACAAGGGCTCGCTTGACTTCAGCCGATGGCAGGCAAACGCACGGGGCGTAGATATCAACCACAATTACGATCACGGCTTTGCCGCTTATAAGAAGCTGGAGGCGTGTGCAGGGATCCGTCCGGGCAGTACACGCTTTTCGGGCGAATATCCCGAAAGTGAGCCGGAGACACTTGCCGTCGCTCGCCTCGTCGAGTCACTCCGCCCGCGCCTTGGCGTGATCCTTTCCTTTCACACGCAGGGCGAGGTCATCTATTATCACGATTCGCCCCTGACGCGGCAGGGCGCTCTCTTTCTCTCACGGCTCAGCGGCTACAAGGCAGAAGGCGCTTCAGGGCTTGCGGCTTACGGCGGCTTGACCGATTGGGCAAACGACCTTGGTATCCCCGCCTTCACGCTTGAGGTGGGCAAAGGAAAGAATCCTCTCTCGCCATCGCTTCTGCCGCTTTTGTACGCCACTCTGCGCGAGATGCTCTTCACCTCGCTTGCCTTTTTCTGAAAAAGGCGAGCAAGGAACAAAAAGCGCTTTTTTTGAGGTCGTTTTGAAAATGCGTTTTCAAAAGTCCTCTATTTAAGCGGCTTTTCGTCATTATAGCATTTTTTGTTTTCGACTTTTTTGTCCTCGACAGCACATGATCGGACGGGTTTTTTGAGCAAAAACAGGCGTAGGATTCAAACATTTTTTCTTTCTCGCCGCATGAATCGGCAGATCGTGGACAAGATAAGGCAAAAAAAGGAGCGTAACGATGATCACAAAGGTTGTACTTCTGGCAGGAGGAAAGGGCACGCGCCTTGCACCCCTGACCGACGATCTTCCGAAGCCTTTGCTGCCTGTAAACGGCATACCGACGCTTTCGCATATCCTGCGCGCCCTTGAGCGCCTCGGCGTGCGGCGCGTGACGCTGGCGGTGGGACACAAGAAAGAGGCGATCATGCAGCATTACGGCTGCATTTTCCGCACAATGCGAATCGATTACAGCGAGGAAAAAACGCCGCTTGGCACGGCAGGAGCTGTCAAAGCGGCAGTAACGCCCCTCGGCCCTGCCAAGGATATATATGGCGACGCACTGCCCGGCGAGGGGGATGTTCTCGTCGTGTCGGGCGACGCGCTGTTTGAAGGCGATCTTGCCGCGATGATCCGTGCGCATATAAACAGCGGCGCGGATCTGACCATCGCCGCCAAGCGTCTTGACGACGTCAGCGGCTACGGCGTGATCACAGGGTCTCCTTCGCGTATCGAGGACTTTATCGAAAAGCCCGATCCCGAGGATACGCCCTCGCATACCGTCAATATCGGCATCTATCTTTTTTCAAGCCGTCTTCTTGCCGAGATACCCGATGGGCCTTACGATTTCGGTCGCGAGTTGTTTCCTTCCCTGCTCAGAAAGGGCTACCGCCTTGCCTATTATCTCTATGACGATTATTGGTGCGACGTTGGCACACCCGAGAGCTATCTCGCTGCCAATCTCCGCCTCTCACAGGGTGAAACGGTCATCGGCAGTAAATGCAGGATCGACGGGAGCGCCCTGCTTTCGCAATCGGTTCTTTACGACGGCGTAACGGTGGAAAAGGGGGCAAGCGTGATCACGTCAGTCGTTGCCTCAGGCGCCGTGATAGGCGAAGGAGTGCGCCTGATCGCCTGCCTTGTGGGCGAGGGCTGCACAGTCAGAGAAAGTCCACCCGAAAACTCCGCGCTCTTTCTTTCCGACGGCAGACTGACCGTCACACCGCTCACTCTGCCGATCGTAAGGATCGGCGAGGCAAAGCCGATATTTTGAGAGGCAAAGCCGATATTTTGAGAAAGCCCTTGCAAAAGCGCCCCTGAAATGCTATAATACAGGTAGAGTGAGCAGAGAGAGAGAGAGAGAGAGAGAAGCCGTTAAAGATAAAGAGGGGCGCAGAGATGAAGGTTATCACTATCGGCAGAGAATTTGGCAGCGGCGGAAGAGAATTCGGCCGTCTTTTGGCTGAAAAACTCGGCTACGCTTATTACGACCGCGAGATCATTACCGAAATGACTGATCGGTCGGAGCTTTCCGAGGAATATATCGAGCGTGTGATTGAAAAAAATCCCGCCAAGCTCTTTCCCTTTCATCACGGCAGTACCTTTTCCCTCTCCTATGATCCGCGCTATCAGGTGACGAACGAGGTCTACGCAAAGCAGGTTGAGATCCTCTGCAGTATGGCATCGCGCAGAGACTGCGTCATCGTCGGCAGATGCGCCGACTATATTCTGCGAAAGATGAAGCCGCTTCGCATCTTCGTCTACGCCGATGAAGCACATCGCATGGCGCGTTGCCGTGCCAACACGCCCGAAAACGAGCATCTCAGCGACAGGGAATTGCTCAAAAAATACGCGGCATTGACAAGGACCGCCGCAAGTATTACGAATATATCACAGCGCAAAAGTGGGGCAGCAAGTCCTCATACGACCTTTGCATCAATACCTCGATCGGCACACCGGACGAATGGGCAACCTTCGTTGCGTCGCTCGTTCGGCAAAGCACGCCTGACAAACAATAAAGGACAAGCGGTATTGACGCCATATGCATCAAAGCACTCACCGCCAAAAAGCAGCAGGATGAAGACAGTGTCTTCATCCTGCTGCTTTTTGGCGTATCAGACGTTTTTTTCATTCCCAAGGTCTCAGTCCTCGCGTCTTTGATCGACGATATCGACGTACTGACGGTAGAATGCGCCGAAGCGACCTTCGTCAAGGGCGTCGCGGATGCCCTGCATGAACTCATTGTAGAAATAGAGGTTGTGCAAAACGGCAAGACGCATGCCCAATTCCTCGTGCGCCTTGAAGAGGTGGCGCAGATAGGCACGTGAATAGCTCTTGCATGCGGGGCAAGCACAGTTCGGATCGATCGGGCGGTCGTCATCAAAATATTTTTCGTTGATGATATTGATCTTGCCTGCCCAAGTAAACAGATTGCCGTGACGTGCGTTGCGCGAGGGCATGACGCAGTCAAAGAAATCGACGCCGCGGTAAACTGCCTCCAGAATGTTCTGCGGCGTGCCGACACCCATCAGATAGCGCGGCTTATCCGCAGGCATATACGGCTCAACCGTCTCGATGATGCGATACATATCCTCCGCCGCCTCACCTACGGCAATACCGCCGATAGCATAGCCGTCAAGCTCAAGAGCGGCGATCTGCTTCATATGCTCGATTCTCAGATCCTCGTAAACCGAGCCC
>CAZYFC010000106.1:0-5510 GCA_964646715.1 uncultured Lachnospiraceae bacterium | reverse complement strand
GCAGCTCAGGAAAACAGGCAAGCAAGCAACGGTCATCGGCATTTTTCAGGCTTGCTTCACAACGCTCCTCGTTGACGCATGCCTGATCGCTCTTCATTTTGTCATTCCCGATAAGCTTCCCCTCCCCACCGCCATCGTACTCGGTGCCGTTGCCTCCGCAACCGCTCCCGCCGCCACGCTGATGGTCGTCAGACAGTACAAAGCAAAAGGACCCGTAACTGACATTCTGCTCCCAATCGTCGCTCTTGACGATGCAGTTGGTCTTGTTCTGTTTGCCATTTCATTCGGTGTAGCCAAAGCACTCATCTCAGGCAAGGTCGACCCTGTTTCAGTCATTCTCGAGCCGATCCTTGAAGTAACGCTTTCTCTCCTGCTTGGCTTTGTGATGGGCATGCTTTTCACCTTTTTTGAGAAATTTTTCCACTCGCGCTCTAAGCGCCTTGCCATGTCGGTAACCTTCGTCTTCCTCACAGTGGCGCTTTCAATGCTTGAATTCAAGATCGGTAGCGTACATATCGCTTTTTCCTCTCTGCTCGTTTGCATGATGCTTGGTACCGTATTCTGTAATTTCTGCGATTTCTCGGAAGAGCTCATGGACCGCATCGACAGATGGACTTCACCGCTTTTCGTGCTTTTCTTTGTGATAAGCGGTGCAGAGCTTGAGCTTTCGGTGTTCACCGATCTCGCCATCGTCCTGATCGGCATCGTGTATATCGCCACACGCTCCTGCGGCAAATACGTCGGCGCACGCCTCAGCGCCAGCTTCGTCTCTTGTGATGACAATATCAAGAAGTATCTGGGCATCACCCTGCTTCCGCAAGCGGGCGTTGCACTCGGTATGGCACTTAAAGCAGAGGCGCTCGGCGCACCCGGTGCGATTGTCTCAAATATCACGCTCTTCGGCGTTTTGATCTACGAGCTTGTCGGCCCGCTTCTCACCAAGATCTCGCTGACGAAGGCAGGAGAGATTCAGCCCGAAGGCAAGGTCAGCGCGCGCGAGGTGACTCGCAAGGAATTGGAAGCCAAGAAGAAACTCACTTCCGAAAGCACACCGTCAAAAAGATGACCGTCATTCCGACGAAAAACAGACAGATTGCCCCTCCCATCCATGACCGATACCGGATCTTTGGTGTGCGGAGCACCACGATAATATAAAAAACAAGCGCACGGTATACCTTTTTCAGGTATCCCATGCGCTTGTTTTTCGTCAGCCGAGGAACAGAATCCGATTTAGAAAAAATGAAGATTGACCTTATCCGGATCATCAAGAAAAGCAGGAAGTATGTCCTTGAATGAAGCGTCAATCGTTATGTCTGTCAGATGGCAGCCAAAAAATGCCTCCTCCTCGATGCGCAGAACGCTTTTAGGGATACGTATCTCCCGAAGGCTTTCACACCCCCAAAAGGCTTTTTTGCCTATCCTCACAAGTCCTTCAACGAGGGATACGCTGTGAAGCGACTTACACTCGGCGAACGCCTCCATGAAGATCTCGGAAACGGCGAACGGCAAGGAAACTGACGAAAGCGACGAGCATTTCGCAAAACAGCCGCTTGCGATCCGCGTCAGACCTTCGGGAAGACGGATCTCGGTCAGTCTCTCACATGAAGCGAACGCATGCGAGCCCAGATGTTCAAGCGAGATCGGAAGCGTGACCTTGCCAAGCGCGCGACAGTCCTCGAAGGCGCGTTGACGGATTCTGGTGAGTCCACTGCCACAGTCGATCTCTTTAAGATGCATGCAATGAGCAAACACTCCCTCGTCAAGCGTTCTGATATCATCCGAGAGCAGAACCTGCGTTAAGGACGCTTTATCAGGAATATGCTTTTCCTTCAGGCAGGTGAGCCCTTCTCCAAGCAAAACGAAATCGTTCATTCCCTCTCGTCCCCCTTTTCCAAAAGAGTATTCATCTGTCGCCTACAGATTCTGCGCCAGTTTACGAATCCGTATATATCATTGGCAAGAAACATCAAAAAGCAAAAGATCATGGGCAGATAAGCTGAATCAGAGACCGTTGCAAGCGTCCAAAGAACGATCAGCACGATATCGTTCGCCGCATATCCCAAAGCGTAGTAGGGACTTCGCAAAAAGGTCAGTAACGCCGCCACGAAGGAGGTGGCAACTGAGAGTGAGCTGAAGATAAGATTGACCGTGCCGAGCGCCTTCAGGATGAAATAAAACCCGACCGTCACAGCCAAAGTTGCGATAATGAGAAGACAGATCGCTCTTTTTCCAACGCGACCGACCTCAACCTCATCTTCGGACTGAAAAGGATGCTTCAGCCACGATATAAGCGAGACCACCGCAATCGGAGCTGACAGACAGAGGTAGGTGATCATCTCGCCGTAATAACCGAAGCAAAAAGAGATGATCCCATAGAAAGCGGCAAAAACGATGCAGAGAATCTGTCCTATGATCATCCCCTTAGCAACAAATATCAAGGCTGTTACGCCTATGAGAGAGGCAAAAAGCGTCAGATAGTCCTTGTCGGGTGACAGAAGAAAAGCGAGGATCACCACGATCAGTGACACACACCAGAGAAGCCACTCAAACAGGGTCAGACGGGAAAACGGATTCTTACGCTTCATACGACCTCGATCTCAATACCCACGACGCTGTAGGTGCGTTGTTTTTCTATTGAATAGTAGATCTCCATATCTTTTGGGGAGGCGGTATCTACGTCTTCTTCCGTATAACCGCAGGAAAGGAGCGGTAGCTGCGCGTACAGCTCCTCAAAGGAAGGAAAAACGTGAAGTGCCAAAACACTACAGGTCAATGTTTTTTCGGTATTCCCTTCAAGAGCAAACTCGATCTCGTCACCCGGCGAGATGCATCTGCGTTTTTCATCAAAAAGCCGAAGCTCCACCGTCTTTACGCCCAATTCTATCAAGCGAAAAGGGGCTTCCTGCAACCTCATATAATGCTTCATCGAATACATCCTTTCATCGAAAGTATTGCCGATTTATCTTTTGATAATATCCTTGACCATACCGTAGATACCCTCGGCAAGGATCCCATACTTTTCATTCTGGGGATGAAGACCGTCGCCGCCGTCAAACATCTCGCTATGTTCTCTTGAATAAGAGAAGACATCAATAACGGGGCAACCGTTCTCCTCGGCCAGCGAACGGATCAAGGGATTACCGTAGCGAACGATACGACTTGTCCAGTCCGAAGCAAGCCAGGCATCCTGCGGAACCATCGGACAGGTGGCAAAAATGATCTGCACGTCCTCATTCGCACTGCGGTATGCATCGATCAGCTTTTGTCCCGAAGAGACAAAGGCTTCCTTGCGCGCGGGATCACTCCAATCCTTATAGGCGGAATCCTCCCATTTTTGTGAGCGACAGTCGTTTGTACCGAGCATAACAAGCACGACATCCGGTTTTTTCGAAGCACTCTGCTTAAAATAAGTGTGCTTTAAGAAGCTGGAGGTGTCCGTCTCGATAAGGGAGTGGCCCGGCGCACCGTATTTTTCAACGTAATACTCGTATCCGAGCATTCTTTGCAGGTAAACGGGATAATTCTGCATCGAGGGATCGTCGGAGTTTGTGCCATACGTAATGCTGTCGCCAATACACGCCACATGGATCAGTTCCTTCGTCCCTGTGCGAGAAATACTGTCGATTTCGGAAGTCTCGCCCATGACGGAATAGATAAGTGCTTCTCCTGCCGCAAGAGCGGAGCAAGCGTTGTTGCCCGCAAGCGCAATATAGCCACTGTCAAGCAGCTTGGCGCTATAGATCGAAATACCGAGTGAAGCGAATCTTGAGGTATAGATCGAGTTGTCTTCTTTATGTGATGTGTTACCGAAAAGAATAAGCGGGGTCTCAGCATCAAGGGTCTCTCCGTCGACAACTGCGTTCAGGCGAACACCCGTTGCTTTCTCGAGAAGATCGATAAATTCAAGTACGGCATACTGATATTTTGCTGCCTGAATATCCTTATCCCCCGAAGCCCCCTCTTTCGCATAGACAACGGTATAGGAAGAGAGGGGCTTGCCCGCAAAGGTCACGTCGGAGCGTTTGTGCAAAAAGGCAAGGGTAACGGAAAGCGCCTGAGACGCGTCGCCGCTAACGTATGTAAAAACAAAGTAAGAAGAGGCAAGCTCGATGCCAACGTCGCTGTTTGCGATCAGGGAGATCTTATAACCGTCGACAGATGATCCGCTGACGCCAATTGTGAAGTCCCCGTCCTGAAGAGCTGGCGTAGAGGTTATCGGCACGCTTCGCACGGTGTTGCCCACGAGGATCTCGTTTGCCCTCTCACTTTGTGCGTCATCATATATAAGAGGAGACATGCCCTTTTTTTGCATGGCGTTATAGACTGCCTGTGCCGCCGCCTTTTCGCTTTCGGAAGCATTAGCTCCGTAAACGACGGCAAAGCTTCCATCAAGCGTGATCTCGGTCGGATCGGGAGTGCGCGCTGTATCGACGGTTGTCTCTGCCGAAGCTTCGCTTGTGGACTCAGCAGTACCTTCGCCCTCAGATGTTGTTGTCCCCCCTGCACTGCCGCAGGAGGCGGCAGAGATCAAGAGCATCGTCGTCAGAATAAGTGCCATAGTTTTTTTCATTTTCTCCTCCGATTATTCGCGTTGTGATTTATGATACGGGAACGTGGTCGGTTTCTCTGCCCTCAAATGCAGCTACCGTTCGTTCTCTTTTTGTCATAGATGTTGCCTGAATATGATCCTCCTGCTTTTATTTTTTCGGCTCAAAGAGGATCATAACATAAAAGATTCACGCAATGAGTTCCCAAAAAGCTATTTTTTCCTGACTTCTTTGCCCGAAATCGCTAATATGCAAAGGCTCGACCGACAGGACGCTTGACGAAAAACCGCTCACATGTTAAAATACGATCAAATTAGCGCGACGGGAGGTCGCAAACAATATACAAGTTTTCAGGAGAAGGCTATGAGCTACGAACAATACGTACCCTACACCCCCGCAGATGACCGTTATCGCAAAATGACCTACCGCAGATGCGGAAGAAGCGGTCTTAAGCTCCCCGCAATTTCCCTTGGTCTATGGCACAATTTCGGAGATATAACGCCTTTCGGCGTACAGCAGGAGATCCTGCGCACTGCATTCGACAACGGCATTACCCATTTTGACCTTGCAAACAATTACGGCCCTCCTTACGGAGAAGCAGAACGTAATTTCGGTATCCACGTACAGCGCGACTGGAAGCCCTACCGCGACGAGCTCATCATCTCCACCAAGGCAGGCTTTGTCATGTGGGACGGTCCCTACGGAAACTGGGGCAGCCGCAAATACCTGATTGCAAGTCTTGATCAGTCCCTTCGCCGCCTTGGTCTTGACTACGTGGACATCTTCTACCATCACCGCATGGATCCCGCCACACCGCTTGAGGAAACCATGGGCGCACTTGCCCAGATTGTGAACTCCGGCAAGGCGCTGTATGTGGGTCTTTCCAACTACGACGGCGAGACCCTTGCCCGCGCGACTGCGATTCTCGACGATCTGCGTGTCCCCTTCGTCATCAATCAAAAC
>CAZYFC010000105.1:0-5516 GCA_964646715.1 uncultured Lachnospiraceae bacterium | reverse complement strand
CGGCGATCAATAAAATGGCAGAGCATTACGGCATGCCGATCCTCTATTCCTGTCATCCGCGCTCAAAGAAGCGTCTTGAGGTGTCCGGCTTCCGACTGGATCCCCGTGTCGTCTGCCACGAGCCGCTCGGCTTCCACGACTATAACTGTCTGCAGATGAACGCCTTTGCGGTGGTGTCTGACAGCGGCACTCTGCCCGAGGAATCGAGCTTTTATACTTCGATCGGAAAGCCCTTTCCCGCCGTCTGCATCCGCACCTCGACAGAGCGTCCCGAGGCGCTTGACAAGTCATGCTTCCTCATTGCGGGAATTGACGAAAAGGGGCTTCTTCAGGCGGTGGAAACAGCCGTTTCAATGACGGAAAACGGTGACCACGGCACGCCTGTACCCGATTATATTGACGAAAACGTGTCTACGCGCGTCGTTAAGATCATTCAAAGCTACGTCGGCATCGTCGACAAAACGGTCTGGCGTAAGAACGTATAATAATATCCCATACCGATCCCGGCGGAAAATGCCGATCGGTATGGGATTTTCGTTTATTTGGGAAGGTCAATGAGAAGCGAACTGCCTGCCGTGTAGGGCAGGGGGAGCTTGCGTGTGCCGTGAATGCCCGCGATGAGATGCTCCTTCACGGAAGGCATGGCGAGAAGATGTGCGTTGACCTTCCTTTCGCGATTGCCTTCGAAGCCGTACGAGGGTGTCGGCCAGAGCGCTACCTCGGGTGAAACGAGGTCGTAGGTCTCGATCGTTGAGCCGTTGAAGCCATGGTGTGCGACCTGTACGATATCCGATTTGAGATAACTGCCGTATGTCTTTTCGAGCTTTCGGCAGGAGGCGTCCTGCAGATCCCCGAGAAAAAGGATGCTCTGTCCCCCACAGTTGATGCGAATGACGGTGGAGGTATCGTTGAAGCTGCCGATGCGGTCGGGATAGATATCCTCGTGCGTGAAGAGCACCTCGATATTGAGGTCGGCAAGGGTGAAGGTCTCGCCTGAATGCAGATGGCAACGTCTGACGTCGGGAAGATATTTATCAAGGGTATAATCAAACTCACGCATCGTGGCGTTATCCGATTGCTTCCAATAGACCGATTCGGGCAGAGCCAGAGAAGGAAAGGTATAGTAGAGCGTGTCAATGACGCATTCGTTTCCATATTTGCCGATAAAATCAAGGAAGCATCCGAAGTGATCCTGATGTGCGTGCGAGAAGAACCAGCCCGCGATCTCAAGCGTTCCTTCGCCTTGAAGCGAGCGCAGGAAACGGTAGAGTCTTGTGCATTCACCCTCGGTAAAATAGCCGCCGTCGAGGATGAAAAAGCGTCGGTCGGCAAGGGCGTAGATATAGGACATACCGCAGTCGACGCGGCGGTTGTCAAGATCGATCTGATAAAGGACGGTATCCTGCTTCTTTTCATAGGGCTTGCCGCTTTCGGGAAGAAGGGCGTAGTCGGGCAGGGGGCAGTCGGTGCGGCGTACTTCGCCACGGCCGGGATAGTCGGCGAGATGGACGAGCAAGGCGCCCTCCTGCCAGATGGCAAAGCGATTGTCACCCATTTTATGGGTGTAGAGAAGCTCTTCGGGGAGCATCTCGTCAAAAAGTCCTTTTTTATAAGGGTGGATCTTGACCTTAACGGCGTTTTCGCGCATACCGTATACCCGCCTTTCAGGTACCTGAAAGCGCGGCACCGATCACGGTGGAGAACTGCGCCATCTCGGGAATGATAAAATTGACGTCAAAAAGATGATTCAGAGCGGTGAAGATCGCCTGAGCTTGCGGAATGATCGCCATATTGCCGGTCAGCACGATGTCGCGCAAACCGTAGCCGCGGGCCGCGAAGATCGCTTGCATACCGATCGTTTCGAAGATCATATTGATGATGCCGAGCGTGATATCGCTCTTATTGGCAAGCTCGCTGACCTTACCGAAGTTTGCTGCAGTGAGGTCGGGAGCGAGATCGGGATGAATATCATTTTTCGTGATATCGTTGACGCTGAGGTCGATCTTGCGAAGATCGCCTTCCTTGGCGCTTTCAATGATGTTGTCAATGCGGCTCATGCCTGTGAGCAGCTTGGAGAGACCGACGAGCGTGCCGCCACCGACGCCCGTGCCGCCCAGGTAGACGCTCTCCTTGCCTTTTTCGGCGTATACCAGCGCTGTTCCCGTGCCCATAGACACCACGATCGCCTTGTCAAGCCCCGAAAGATAAAGGCCACCCTTACCGATGCAGGGGAACTCCACGAGGCGCTCGCAGTTGATCTTATAAATCGGAGAGGAGAGAAAGGTCGAGCCGACGCCCGTGACCATGATCTTGTCGATTTCAGAAAGATCGAGCGCATTTTCGGCGGTGAATCTGCCGAAGGCGCCGTACGCTGAGGTAAGCTGATCGTTTGCGCGCACAAAGATCGGCTCGATCAGCTTGCCGTCGCGAAAGCCGACGATCTTGGTGGTGGAGCCTCCTACGTCAATTCCGATAACAGTTTTCGTAGCCATAAGACGAGTCCTTTCAAAGACATTCTTTTCTGTATTCTAGCACACTCTTTCAATAAATGCAAGAAATATTCCTTAATTCGGATTCGCTCTGCCCGATTTTTGAAAAAAAGGTTGACTATTACCGCAAAATAGTATACAATATAAGCGAGAAGAGCAGGGCTCTTTTGAATATGAAAGCAAAGGGTGACATACTATGGCAGAAGAACTCAATCCCAACGTCTTTACTCTCGTTGATGAGACCGGCAAGGAAGCGCAGTTTGAGCTGATAGAACGGGCGGAATTTGAAGGCAAGGAGTATTTTGCTCTTGCACCTATCGGCAAGCATCCCGATTTTGAAGAGGGCGAATACGTCATTCTCCGTCTTGAATCGGTTGAAGGCACCGATGAGGCTACGCTTGTGACGATTGACGACGACGATGAATTCGAGCGCGTTGCCGATTTCTTTGACGATCTCCTCTTCGACGAGGTCGAATACGACTGATATTTTCTGAATTTTTCCGGTAATAGTGTACCGATTTCGGCATATACTACTATCGGACGGATCGTTCGGCCTGCTTTGTTCGTGATAGCACAGTAAATAAACCTACGAAATGATATTGGAGTCCGGACATTCGCATGGGATGCAGACCTCCCCGAATAATCCTGCATACGTCACGGTTATTCGGGACGTTGGGAGCGCAAAATGCGAAAAATGGACACCGCCTTGCTTATGCAGGGTTATATTTCTCTGCTACACGGCACGGCGGGTTGGACGGCAAACAAGGTCAATGCTATGGCATTGACCTTGTTTGCTTTTTTTTGTGTAAAAGGCGTGCTTTTTTACTTTTTTTTAGTAATTTTTCTACTTTTTTCGTAGGATACACGCCTTAAACTTCAAAAAAAACTATTGACAAGGCTCTTTTTTTGTTGTATAATGGACGCGTAAAAGGTTGTCGATGCCGTTCAGGAGGCATCTTCGGTTCCGTTTATACAAGGTTGTCTTCGGTTTATGCGGAACCGAAGGCAAAACAAAGAATGCAGAGTAGCACTGCCCGGTTGTCTTCATTCTTATACATGTAGTGGGGCAGAGAAAGAGGTTTTTCATGAAAAACACGTATGTTTCTCCCATCGCTGAGATCGTCGTTCTCAATACCGAGGACGTCGTTATGATCTCCGGCCTTGAGATCAAGGAAAACGGATCGCTTGAGGAGACTTCTTGGGAGAATCTCGGCTAAATATCTAAGGGTTCACACCCAACGAAAACGGACGGCTGATGCCGTCCGTTTTCGTTTTTCTTCTTTCGCGTATACGCGCCTTTTTTTGTGAAAAAATAAACAAAAAAGAAAAAAGAATCGTCAAATATTGTTTTCAATTCTATTGACAGAAATTTGAAAAGCGATTATAATAGATTGGGTGAGAGGGCAAAGTCCCGCACCGCAACACACTCTTCAATTTATTTTGATTGGTCTTATCTTTTTCGGTAAGATCGGGAAGGATCTTTTAGTATGGAAACGAAAGAACGCAGAGTCGGTACCGTTTCAAGGGGTATTCGTTGCCCCATTATCCGTCAGGGCGACGATCTTGCGAAGATCGTGGCTGACAGCGTGTTGGAAGCCTCCGAGGTCGAAGGTTTTCCTTTATGCGACCGTGACGTGATCGCTGTGACCGAATCTATCGTCGCAAGAGCGCAGGGCAACTACGCCTCTGTGGACGCCATTGCCGAGGATGTGAAAAACAAGCTCGGCGGTGGGACGATCGGTGTTATATTCCCTATTCTTTCCCGCAACCGTTTCGCTATTTGTCTGCGCGGCATCGCCAAGGGCGCAAAGAAAGTCGTTCTGATGCTCAGCTACCCCTCCGACGAGGTGGGCAACGCGCTCGTCAGCATTGATATGCTCGATGAGGCGGGCATCAATCCCTACAGCGACGTGCTGACGCTTGAGCGCTACCGTGAGCTGTTCGGTGAAAACAAGCATGAATTCACCGGCGTTGACTACGTCGCTTACTATGGCGACCTCATCCGTGAAGCAGGTGCTGAGGTGGAGATCGTCTTTGCAAACCAGCCCCGTGCGATCCTGAGCTATACAGACGCTGTTCTGACCTGTGATATTCACACCCGCGCGCGCACGAAGAGGATCCTCAAGGCAGGAGGCGCGAAGGTCGTGCTCGGTCTTGACGATATTCTCACAGCCCCCATCAACGGCAGCGGCTGCAACGAGCGTTACGGTCTTCTCGGCTCGAACAAGTCGACTGAGGACAGTATCAAGCTTTTCCCGCGCGAATGCAAAGAGCTTGTGCTGGATATTCAAAAGAGAATCCTTGACGCCACCGGCAAGCACGTTGAGGTCATGGTATACGGCGACGGCGCGTTCAAGGATCCCAAGGGTAAGATCTGGGAGCTTGCAGATCCGGTCGTTTCGCCTGCATTTACCGACGGTCTCGTCGGTACGCCGAACGAGCTGAAGCTGAAGTACCTTGCCGATAACGATTTCAAAGAGCTGTCGGGTGAGGCACTCAGGGAGGCTATTTCGGCATCCATCCGCGCCAAGGAGGGCAATCTCGTTGGCAATATGGCAGCTCAGGGAACGACGCCTCGCCAGCTCACCGACCTGATCGGCTCACTTTGCGATCTCACCTCCGGCTCGGGCGACAAGGGCACGCCTGTTGTTCTCGTGCAGGGCTATTTCGATAACTATACCACCTGATCCTCATACGGCAATCGCCGTTACTTATATGACAAAACCAAAACGAATCAAACGAAAAAAGGAGAACGATTATGGAACTCAAGGGCTCTAAGACTGAAGCGAATCTCGCTGCTGCATTTGCCGGCGAATCGCAAGCAAGAAACAAGTATACTTACTTTGCAAGCGTTGCCAAGAAGGAAGGCTACGAGCAGATCGCCGAGATCTTTCTGAAAACGGCTGAAAACGAAAAGGAGCATGCAAAGCTTTGGTTTAAGCATCTTAGCGGCATCGGCACGACCGCTGAGAATCTTCTCGCTGCCGCAGAGGGCGAGAACTACGAGGGGACCGATATGTACGAGCC